>CAUZRT010000134.1:0-9173 GCA_963582235.1 Lentisphaeria bacterium | reverse complement strand
TCGGTGAATGTAGGCAGAAAGTGTCAACGTTCAACCCTGTGCTCAACGATTATGACGACTTCAAGATTCTGATTGAAGGCCTGAAACCAACAACCGAAGATACAAAATGAAGTGCTACACTGTTGACGGTACGGGACTGGATGGGCTGCGGCTGGAAGAACGACCGGATGCCGGAGCCCCTGGCCCGGGAGAAGTTCGGGTGGACGTTGCGTCGGTGTCGCTGAATTACAGAGATCTGCTGGTGGCCAAGGGGCTCTATGGCGGCACCGAGGATCCACCGATTATCGCCGTGTCCGACATGGCGGGCGTCGTTGTGGAAATCGGCGTCGATGTCACAGAATTCGAAGCGGGCGATCGCGTCTTGAATTCACCGTTCCGATTCTGGCCGGCCGGCAAGTTGCGCAGCGCCTGGGCCCGCACCTTCGTCGCCGGCACCGGTGTGGACGGTGTCCTCGCGGAGCAAATCGTCTATCCCGGCCCTGCTTTGGTAAAACTACCGGACCATATGGACTTCCGGGAAGGCTCCACGTTGCCCATCGCCGGGCTGACGGCGTGGTCGGCGCTGGTGACCAACGGACAGACAAAGCCCGGCGACTGGGCGCTGCTGCACGGCACCGGCGGCGTCTCGATCTTTGCGGCACAGTTGGCGCGGATCTTTCATGTCAAGACAATTCTTACCACGTCAAATCCGGAAAAAGCCCATCGTGTAAAGGCTGAATTCGGGGTGCACGAGACGCTTGATTACAACGACAACGGCTGGCCGGAGCAGGCCCGTGAAATTACCGGCGGCCGCGGCGTGGATGTTGTCGTCGATGTCGCCGGCGGCAGGACACTGCCAAATTCGATCCGCGCCTGTGCCTCCGGCGGCCGGGTGGCGCTCATCGGTCTGCTTGCGGGCGTCGAGAGCACCTTCAGCGCCGTCGACGTCATTATGCGCCAGATCAGGATCCAGGGAATCAAGATGGAGTCCACGGAAAAGCTCCATGCGTTCGTCCAAACCTGCGATGCGGCGCAGCTTCGTCCGTGTATCGACCGCGTGTTTCCATTCGACCAAGCACGCCAGGCCTACGACTATCTGGAGTCGCAGCAACACATGGGCAAAGTCGTTATTGACGTGAAGCGGAGAACGTGAAATGTGAGGCGTGAAGCGGAGAATGCCAGGCGGAAGGTGGAAACAAGACGGTGATTCGGTTAAGACGGGGCGTTTCACATTTCACGTTTCACGGATGTAGTATCCGCCCACCGCTGGCAATCACCGTTGCACCGGTGATGTACGAACTTTCCTCACTCAGCAGAAAGGCGATGACATCCGCCATCTCTTCGGGATCACCGAATCGCTTCAATGGCGTCACCGCATATTGGCGATCGAGCACGTCGGACTCCAACCGAGGCCTATATGTCCGTGGCAATACCCCCGATGCCACACAATGCGATTGATGCCGTCGCGATCGTTGATATCGGTCTGCATAACCCTCGCGCGGCGACCCAGTTCGCGGATTTGGCCGGCAACCTCCGCCGCCATATCACGTGCCTGAACACAATGCACCGCGACGTCGGCATCCTCGCGGGCAAACTTCAGCGCCGCCGCCTTCCCTATCGCCCCAGCTGGCGCCGGTCACCAGCCAGACTTGATTCTCACAAAGCGCATCGTTGTTTCAAGCTCACACGTCCGCAACGCAGGCGTCGTAGAAGGCGACGAAATCGTCTTTCGCATCCGTCGTCCGGACTTTCATGGCGGCGCGGGGGTGCTGGTTGAGCTGACCAGTAACATTGTAAGGAACCAGGGCACCCCACTCATTCGTCTCGCGGAATGGCAGCAGATGATCCCGAAGCAACTGCAGGATCGGCCGCAGGTGAAACTTCGGGTTTTTGAGAAAACCGATGAGCAGTTCCATCGGGCAATTGCCGGCACCCCGCCCGAGCCCATACATCGTCGCATCGACGCGATTGGCGCCTTCAATAATGGCCTCGATCGTGTTGGCGAAGGCCAGTTGCATGTTGTTGTGGGTGTGGATGCCGACTTCTTTCCCGGTCCCTTCCATCGCCTTCTTGTACTTCCGGACCAGCCCACGAATCTGCTCGTGATACAGGTTCCCGAAACTATCGACAACGACGATGGTGCCTACGGGCGTCTGCACCAATTCCTCGAGGGCCTGGTCGATCTCAGAGTCGCTGACGGTCGAAATCGCCATCAGGTTGCAGGTTGTTTCGTAGCCCTTGTCATGGGCATCTTTGATCATGTCCACAGCTGTCGGCAGCTGATGGACATACGTAGCCACACGAATACCGTCCAGGACGCTCTGCTCCTGCGGCAGAATATCCTCTTTGTAGTCGGTCTTTTCGGCATCGGCCATGGCCGTCAGCTTTAGGCTTGTGTCGTTGTCCCCGACTATCCGGCGCATGGCGTCTTCATCGCAATACTTCCAATCACCGTGCTGGCCCCGGGCGAATAATTTCTTCGAACTCTTATAGCCCAGCTCCATATAGTCGATGCCCGATTCAACACAGGTCTTGTAGACGGCCCGTACGAAATCGTCGTCGAACAGGTGATTATTGATCAGACCGCCATCGCGAACCGTGCAGTCCAATACGCGTATCTCGGATCGATAGGTGATCCATGGGGCAATTTCCGACATGGGTGCCTCCCTTCTTAATTGAATCGCATAGGAATTTGTTATTTGGCACTCAACAGCACTCAACTCGTAATCGATCTGTATTCGAACATCGATTACGAATGGGTCAGATTACAAGTCACGACTAAAAAGCCCCGGCAAAGCCGGCTAACTTGGCACGGGCCAGTAGTATATTCCACCAGTTGCATCGAATCAAGGTGACGCTTGGCGAAAAGAGTTCCCCAGGTATTTCTTCGGGATCTCGGCATCGGCGACACGACTCAACTGCGCTAGCTTGACCATCTGGTAGACGTTGATACGAAAATCGGGGCAAATGCTGACGAGGCAGTACGCGTCCGGCGGGCTGATACCATAGTCACTGATCAGCCAATCCATGAGATTAGATGATGGCCATTTCCAGTGCGTGTTGGCACGCCAACCATGTACGACACGACGTCGACGGCCGCGCCCAAAATTTCGGTCGCAACCTATTCGTCGTCAATCAGTTAACCGATACTCCACCGATTTAAGTTTCTGAAGATCGTCCACCGCCTCGCGGTGCAATCCGTCGGCTGACGAATTATTACGAATTAAAATCCTAACCGTACGGTGGGACCGGACGCCTTGTAGCCGCGCCATCCGTCAGCTGACGGACTGGCTCGCTGATTGAATGCGGGTCTAACGTTCACATTTGCGACCAGCACGGCCACACAGTGCCGTGGCTACAACATATCCGGCTACAGAGTTTTACGTAAAGACCCGACGATGGCGCTGAAGTTTAAGTTTCTAAAGAGTTCGCAATGAGCGCCATCACATTCGCATAGGATCCCTCATCAACAATCAACCATTCGTGCACCGCGGGTCCTTACTTCAAATCGCGCCAGCGACCGCGGCGAATCAGGGGCTTGTGAGTGAACCGCTTGCGATTGCCGTCGACATAATCCCGAACCACCTGCCCGGAGCCGGTTGCGCGGTAGTTGTAAATCACCAGGCCGTCCAAGCCAACCGGACCGCGGGCGTGGAATCTGTTGGTACTGATCCCGACCTCGGCGCCCTTGCCAAAGCGAAACCCGTCGGCAAACCGCGTGCTGGCATTGTGCAGCACGCATGCCGAATCGACGCCGTTCAGGAATCGGCGGGCCGTCCTCCGGTTCTTCGTGACGATGGCATCGGTGTGACCGCTGCCGTGGGTATTGATATGGTCGATGGCGGCGCCGACTTCGGACACCACCTTGACAGCGACGATCAGATCGAGATACTCGGTCGTATAGTCGGCCTTGCGGGCGGCCGGAACACCGCTGACGATCCCTCGCGTCTGCGGACATCCACGCATTGTAACGCCGGCCGCATCAAACCTCTCCTTCACACTCGGGAGAAACTCATGGGCAATGCCTTCGTGGACCAACATCGTCTCCATCGCATTGCAGACCGCCGGATATTGCGTCTTGGCGTCGACACAAATTTTGACGGCCATCTCGAGGTCCGCACTGCTGTCCACATATACGGCGCAGATGCCGTCGGCATGTCCAAGGACTGGGATCCGCGTGTTGTTTTGAATGAATCGGACAAATTCGTTGCTGCCGCGCGGAATAATCAGGTTGATGTGCTTATCCAGTTCCAGAAGGGCATGCACCTGGCCGCGGGTCTCGAGTAATTGCACCGCGTCCGAAGGAAAACTTTTGACGGTGACCAGTCCTGCCTTCAGGAACTTGACAAGCACCCGATTTGTCCGCGTCGCTTCCCGCCCGCCTTTCAGTAATACGGCATTGCCGGATTTGATTGCCAGGGAAACGATCTGCGGCACAGCGTCGGGACGCGATTCGAAGATGAACCCGATGACCCCGATCGATGCCGTCACCCGATAGAGGTTGAAACCACGATCCAGCTCGACGGCATCCTCGATTCGTCCGACCGGATCTTCCTGCCGCGCAACGGCGCGGATGCCCCGCGCCATATCCGCCAACTTCTTCTCATTGAGTTGCAGACGGGCAAGCAGCGGCTCTCCCAGCTTTCCTTCGGCGACCAGCCGTTCGGCAGCGACAACATCCTTTCTGTTCGCAGCCAGTATCGTCGGCGTCCCTGCGGTGAGGGCACGTGACATTGACCGTAGCGCAGAATTCTTAAACGCCGTCGGCGCGCATCCCAAGGTCAGCGACGCGGTCTTCGCGGCGCATGCCTGCTGCTCAACAGAATTCCTTGATTCATCTGCCATCGGATAGACCCTGTACCCATGAGAAGAAAGAACCTGAATCGCGCGATTCAGGCCATCTGTTCCGTATGTGTATTACGGCTCAGTTCACAATAGTTTAACGCCCGCTGGAATAATGGTCAAGTTGCAGGTAAACAATGGCACGCTTGGCATTATCGCCTTGGCCGGAGCCATGGTGTAGCCGCCGCCCGCCCGCCACCATACGGACAAGGCACGCGGCAACTTCGCGCCGTACCTCTTCCGGTGTTCCGAAGGGAAGGGTCTGCTGCGTGCTGACGCCACCCGCGAGGTAGGCGAGGATCCGCCAGCCGGCGGACTGAAAGCCGTCACTCAGCGCCCGCATTCGTTACACTTGGCAAGAGAGAACTCCCGCTCTCACCTGACAATATTCAAAGGACGGAAGGGCTCGAAACCGACGTCGTTCGGCTCGTACGGGACGGCGTTTTTGACATCGACGAGACGTTCACGCGCCGGCTCGAAATAGTGGGACTTCTTGAAGCGCTTGATGATGTATTTATAGTACTTAGCGCCCACCTCGCCATTGCCCATGGCGTAGTTCTTTTCGCCGGCAAAATAAGCGGCCGCGGGAGCAAACGGCGAGTGCTTGTAATTCGTATAAATGCTGGACAGGTAAATCGACTCGATCCGGCCCATGGCCTCCTCGAACCTGGCCCTTAGGGCATTGTAGCGGTCGATATAGTCGATCTTCAGATTTTCCTTAAAATTGATCACGTCGTTGACTTGCTGGCGCAAATCAGCGACGCCCTTTCTGGAAATCTCGAGATCCTCACGGCGAGCGTCAACATCGACTTGCAGCTTCTTCACCTCCCGTTCCAATACCTCAACGTCCGACTGCAATCCTTCGATCTCTTTCTTCACCACCTGAATGCCAAGGCCCAGCTTGATCCGCTGTTCTTCGTGCCGATTGATATCGTCCGCCAGGAATACCTTCCTGTCGTTCAGCTCTTTCTGTTTGACATCGACTTCAACCTGAATCTTGTCGACCCCTGCCGATAGCGATGCCTTGACTCCGGCGATCCTCGCAGATTTATGATACAGCGTATAGGCGACGAGACCGACGCCGACGACGGTCCCGAACCAGCCGAGCACGGCGATCGTCGTCAGCAGGGACGATGACGCCTTGGCAGGCGGGGCCGCGGCCGCTGGTGCAACGGGTTGTGCAACTGTTGAAGAGTTGAATTTTACCTTGGCCATTCCGTCCCTTCCTCCAGAACTCATCGAGAATCGCCAATTGGACGCGCAATGAAGTGTTCCGTCGTAGTCATCGTCGCCCTCGTCCTCGACTGTCGATTCGAGGACGACGACGATTGGCGGGTACGACGAAAATTCAAATTGCGCGTTGCTAATTTTGCCTCTTCCAGGATTCGGGAAGGCTTGTTCCTGACGACATCATTGCAACATTCCGAGTCCTCCGCGTCCGCTACGGCGGATTCGCCTGTCGCTCATTCTTCGTCATCAAGTTGACGACATGCTTCCTGAGCTTCTTCACCTGTTTCGATTCTTTCTCGTACGATGACTGTAATTCCTGAATTTCATACTTGAGGTTCTGCTTCTGCTCGATCAGCGTCACCTTCTGTCCGTTGAGTTGGTGACTCTCGTTTGTGAGTGCGTCGACGCACGCCTTCAGATCGTCAACCTGTTTTTGAAAGCCGACCTTCTCGGCTTCGACTCCGGCGATGACTTTCTTCTTGACGTCGAAGTCCGCCTCGAGGCGGGCAATGATCGCGATCTGGCCGTCGAAAACGGCCAACACTTTAGTGCGCTCGGCGGCCAGATGATCGTCAACCTTCTCCTGCTCGACGGCAATGGCCTGCTTGGCGGCGTTGGAAATGCCGAAGAACATCACAATCAGCAGGATTGCCAAAACAATGCCAAGAAATTTCATTTCGGAAAAAAATCGTTACCGATGTTTTTTTACGTATTCTAAAAGATTGATCTTCTTTTGCGGATCCTGCCACTCGTCCTCCCAGAGATCGAACCGCTTGATGATCTTGTAGACACGAATCGCCTCATCGTATTTCCTGTCGTGTGCCAGTTCCGCGGCCCGATCATAGAGACGATCGCCGATGTCGAAGTAGCGTAGTATCTCCGCATCTTCGGGAATCTTCTCGAATTCGGCGACAAAGGCCTCGTGGCCCTGGTCCGCGAAGGTCAACGCCCGGTACATCTGAATCGTTGTCACCGCGGGGATATCGACCGGCAAATCGTCATCCGGCTTTTCGAGTTTGCTGATGAGCTCCAGACAGGCGTCGAATTTCTCGCGGGCCTCCTTGTCCATTTTCATGTGCAAAAACAACCGGGCCTGGTAATAAAATGTCGCGGCATGGTAAGGGTTGTTGTCCGGTTCGAGACTCTCGAGGAACTTCTGCAGTTCCTTATACAATCGCCGATGCGGTTTGCGCGGCCGTTTGCCCTCCCCCGGCAAAATCGTAGTGGCGACGACGAACTGCTTGCGGATCCTGGCATACCGTGTCGTCTGCCCCTCATTCAGCTGCCCGAACACCGTGCCGGCAACAAGGAGCGCCGCGCCAAACAGGCAGGTCATCAGCGGGTTGCAGTGCTTTCTGTGCATGGAAACGTCAAGCCCCGGAACGTCACGCGTGAGCGGCGCGGTATCCCACGACCGTCTCGACGCGATTGTTCTCTCCTTTCCGCGTTTCCGAACACGGACGTTCTGTATCGCGTGAGTCCGCCGGCTGGCGGATCGCAATCACGTGACCATCCCGCATGCGGGATCACGTGGTACATGACTCACGTGACGCGACTCACGTCGTCCTCGTCCTTCGTCCTTCGTCCTCGATTCCTATTGCTTCCTGTTACATCCGGAGATCGCGCTGACGCGCTCCGAGGACGAGGATCCGCCAGCCGGCGGACTGAAGGTCGCTACTCAGCGCCCGAATTCGCCACTTATCACCTGAGAGAACAAGTAACAGTCCTAATATACGTATGCGAACCGCAGCCGGCCATCGAGCCGCTTGAAATAACGGCAATGCCCCGCTGCCTGACATCCGAATCGTTGCCCCGACGATGCGGAACATCTCAGGCCGTGCAGACGTGCGACGTCAATTGCCCCACTGATTCCGGCTTTGCAAATGAACCTGCGACGGCATCTATGGCGTCATACCCTGACGACTAAGCCTCTTTCAATTTACGACCGACACAAGTATATGGAACGTCCAAACCGACCTCCAATTACATACACTAATGAGTGGTCCGGGCCGGTGTTCCCTAACCAGAATGCCTCTATTTGCGAGGCGTCGGAACTTCACGAATTTTGACGCTGCCGCCGCCGACCGGCTTCGCAGGGGGCCTCGAAATTTGACCGATGACGGATAACAAGAAAAGGCCGGGGCCAAATGGTCCCGGCCTTAGTTAGCGTGGATAAATAATTACTTACGGGGCCCCGATGAGGGTGCCGACGTCAGCCAACAACTGCGCGCCGCACGCTGCATCGTCACCGCACACATCCTGCGCCCCGACAATGTTGTCGATAGCGACGATAGCGGAGCTCAGAATGTCATTTGACGACGTGATGGCGCCACCGAGTCGGAGCGCATCGCACAACTGATCCAGGACCGTATCGAGGAGCCCGGCGCAATCGATGCAGTCCGGACAGGGGTTGTTATCTTCGTCGCAGGCATCTCCGATCCCGTCTAGGTCGGAATCGAGCTGTGCAGGATTGGCTTCGAAGGGACAGTTGTCGTCGAGGTCAACGACACCATCCTCATCCGTATCGAAGTTCGGATCCGCCACGTGGACCGTGAAGGTCTGGTGGAACTCATGGGGACGGCCCGGGACCAGGCCGTGGAG
Source organism: Lentisphaeria bacterium (assembly GCA_963582235.1). GTDB lineage: Bacteria > Verrucomicrobiota > Lentisphaeria > JABSQK01 > CAJWLW01 > CAUZRT01. The sequence continues at coordinate 521 of CAUZRT010000134.1, read as the reverse complement.
TTGATCGGCGACGTTGAACGCATACTGGTACTGGCCGAGGGCGCTGAGCAAAAAGGAGACCTCCTCGGCGACTATCTTCGTCGGCTTCGGAATCACCCCATAGGTGAACTCCACTGAATTGGCGTCGCCTGTGAGGATGGTAGGAGCCTCGGTGTTCAGGTATCCGATGGTGGCCACACCGCTTCCCGTGGTGGCCTCGAGGACGAGTTCGATGGTGTCGCCAGGCGCGACGAAGATGACGTTCCCGCCACGGTCAGTGTGCGACTGGAACTGTACACCGCCGGTTGGTTCGGCATAGCTAAGCAGGAGACGTTGCAAGAACAAATCCCCGTAGCTCATCCCTTCGAGGATAGTCCGATCGCGCTCGTAGGACATGTACTCGAAGCGAGTGAAGTAACCGACGGAACGATCGCGGATCACCCAATCATTGGAGAAAGGAAGCATCTTCGTCTGGCCGTCACCTGTCGAGAAGCCGGAGCGGTCGGACCACAGGACGTGGCCGAACTCATGGAGCGTACTAC
>CAUZRT010000133.1:0-9183 GCA_963582235.1 Lentisphaeria bacterium | reverse complement strand
TGGTCGTTGCCGGCGAACAGCTCATGGAACTCGACGTCCCGATCGATCCCGAGATTCTCGAACAGATGTTCGGCGACCGGGATCCAGCGGTGTTGACCGCCAAGATCGCCGGCAACCTTCCGGTGTTACTCAATAATCGCCTCGACCTCGTCTCCGGGCCGTCCGTTGCACGAGTCCGCCGCGTCCATGCGCCGACGATTCAACTTCAGTGCGACGGCGCCGACGTTATGGTGACGGCGCGAATCGAAAACGCCAGGATCACCGCGGACAGTCCGCGAGATGTTGCCGTGTCGGCAATCCCGCCGATGCGTCTGACAGCTCGCGGCGACGGTTTCACCATCATCGAGTACGCATCGGAGGCGCTCCCGGCAGTTCGGGAATTTCTCCGATCGCTGCCGCTGATTTCCTCCGCAGGCCAGGCCTATCGGCTGCGTGGCTTGCCGGAGAACATTTCGCAGCTGCACGTGGCGTGGAAAAAACTCCCGGGCGACGTTGTCGTGGAAGCGGACCCGGGCATTCAGGAAATCGGCGGCAACGGCAGCGCGCTTCAGCCGTCGCTGCGTGTGCAGGCGGGGCGTGGTTGGTTCGAGTTCGACCTGGGCGGCACCATCGGTGAATGGGCGCTCGGTCGGCAGGAGATCGAGGAGGTTCTGCGCGATGACGGCGAGTTCGTGCGCTTGCGAAACGGTCGCTGGGTGCGGGTGGCAGTTGCGAGCCGGTCGGCGTTGGGACGGTTGCAGGCGGAGACCGGTCTCCGGTTCGGTCCCCAGCGCTTGCCGGCGACCGCCGCCCGGCGATTGGCGAGAACGATCGACACTTACACGAACCTGCGCGTCCATCGTACTGCTGCGGAGACCATGGACGCCATCCGGGCGCTGCCGGATGTGGCACCCATTGAGTTGCCGAAGCGTCTCGCCGCGGTAATGCGCGGTTATCAGAAAGACGGCGCTGAGTTCATTCACAATCGTTCCGGTCTCAGCATGGGCTGTATCCTGGCTGACGACATGGGGCTAGGGAAGACGATCCAGGTACTTGCATATCTCGAGGCGGCGCGACATGCGGCGGCGGGGGCGACGTTGGTGAGGAGCGGAGATTCGGGTCATCGGGAAAGGAGAAACGTCTTTCACGCCCTTGTCGTTTGTCCGTCGTCGGTCGTCTCTGTCTGGTCGCGTGAAGTCGAGCGCTTCACACCGTCACTGCATACACAGGAGTTGACCGGATCCGCGGCGGATCGTCGGCAGGCGCTTGCCGACACCGATTCGTGGGATCTGCTGATCGCTTCGTACGCCACTGTGCGTAACGACATTGAACACCTGCGCGATTTCGCCTTCCACACGGTTGTCCTGGATGAGGCGCAACAGATCAAAAATCCGGATGCTGCGATCACACATTGCGTCAAAGGCTTGCAGGCGCAACACCGGATTGCGGTAACGGGTACGCCGCTTGAGAACCGCCTGTTGGATCTGTGGTCGATTACCGATTTTCTCAACCCTGGTTACTTGGGGTCTCGGGAGGAGTTTCACCGACATTATATTGTCGAAAATCGTGATCCTAAGCTGCTCAACGAGCGGCTGGCGCCGCTCCTGCTCCGGCGTCTGAAGAAAGACGTCGCACCCGAGCTCCCGCCGCGTACGGACGAGACCGTGCTCATTCCCTTGACCGATCGACAATTGGCCGTTTACCGCAGTGAACTCGACCTTGCGCGGCAAGGCTTGCGGCAGAAAGGCGTCATGCAGATCCTTGCATCGCTGACGCGACTGCGGCAGATAAGCTGTCATCTGCGATTGGTTGCGGATCGTTCGTCGACGGAACATGGTCTCGCGATGACAGAGCCCGGGCCGGATGATGTGCTCGCGAATCGTGGCGACGCGGGAGACGCGCATGCAGGGGAGACATCCTGTTGCGTCGACTCCGCGAAGCTCGAGCGGCTTCTGGGCATGTTGAGGGAAATCAATGCGGCCGGCCATTCCGCGCTTGTGTTCAGCCAGTTCACCCAGTTGCTGGCTATCATCGAGGAGCATTTAAGCCGCGAGAATATGACGTACTTTATCATCACCGGCGAGACGCGCCCGGCCCGGCGACCGGCCATTGTCGATGCGTTCTCGGGATGCGCCGATCCGGCAGTGTTTCTCCTGAGCCTGCGGGCCGCCGGCACCGGTCTGAATCTGACAAAAGCGGATTATGTGTTCATCTTCGATCCGTGGTGGAATCCTGCCGTCGAGCAGCAAGCGATCGACCGCACTCACCGGATCGGTCAGGATAAGCCGGTGATGGCTTACCGTTTGGTTGCGGCGGATACGGTGGAAGAGCGCATTCTATCACTGCAGGAAGAGAAACGGGCGTTGTTCGCGGCCGCCGTTGACGGCGGCGGTATGACCCCGGCGAATCTGACGGCGGCCGAGCTGGCCGAACTGCTGGAATGATTTTGTTCTCGGGGTTTCCACCAGAGGCGGAAAAATCGAGGCTAAAAGGTTTCAACCGAAACGCTGACGAACAGTAATCTGGTGATTCGCAGGAGCGTTCATCGGGGCGGGGCGGAAAGTATCTGAGGAGCGTTCGCCGACTCACGTTGCGACCCGGTCACTACGAATTGAAACTTGTTGGCCGGACGCTCGCCCTCCAGGGGGATGGCTGCAATCTACCGGTTCCCGAACACCTAAAATCCAGAACCAAGTTTCTCGGGAGCACCTGAACCGCGCGCTCTGCGGGCGTCGCTTCGCTCGGCATTCCGGAGCTCCAGAGCGTGTTGGCGTGCCAACCATGTACGAAACGTCGTCCTCGGACGCGCCCGAAATATCGAGCAAAACCTATTCGGCGTCAATCGGTTAACCGCTAATCCGCCGATTTTAGTTTCTGAAGAGTGTCCGTCGCCTGGCGCTACGATCCGTCAGCCGATGGATTATTACGATGTAAAATTTTTGTTGGTAGCCGGACGGCCGTAGTAGCATCACGTTCCACGTGTCAACGTGGAACGTGATGCTACTGATACGCTCGATTAAAATCATCATTTCGACGGACGATAAGATTGACGATTCTCAGGAGCACCGGGCCGGTGGCCAGGGCTGCGTGTCATGTCATAGGAGAAACAATCAGGTAGTGTCGGTTGCGGTGATTGCGTCATCCGTCGGCTGACGGCTTGTCATGGAATGTGACTCACGCGGATTCGCACTCAAAAGAGGAGTACTTAGTATGGAAGAGCGTGGCGAATTAACGGTCGTCTTCATTGGCGATCCGGGCAATACGGCGATCCTGTCGTTACGTCTTCAGGAGGCCGGGATCGAGGCGTTTGTCAAAGATGAGTCGTGGGTGCCCTTCGGGTTTGCCGGCTCTGTCGGTCGAGGCGTATATAAGGTGATCATCCCGACCGCGGATGCCGATACCGCCCGCCCGATCATCGATCAGTTCCTTGATGATGAGGCGATAGATGTGAGCGAGGACGGGGAGGAGGGCTGACGGAGAAGGTGGAAGGCGCTATCCCGATGAAGTCCGTCGGCTGACGGAGCGAAGTCGGGTGGATGGTGCACGATTAATGGTGGGATGCGGTATGACGCCCGCACTTCGAGGCGCAACATCCGTCTTTCACGAGGGCGGGACCGTGAGCAGTGATGCCCTCGTCATTCGGCACATCCGTCCGGCCCCAAACCGAAATCGTGCTCGCCAAAACAGGTACTTTCGAAGATTGAAAAGCGGGCGCCGTGACGCCATGCATCGCTGCTCAGCCCGGCTTTGCGTGACAGATGCTCCAGTGTCGCCTGTTTGTCCCATCTTTGGTCAGACGCAACCTGAGGCAGGAAGATTGCGCGATTGCCATCTTTCTCCATAATGATTCCCTGGATGCCGACGACAAATTCATCCAGTGACGAAATCGCCCGTGCCGGCTCGATGCATGAGATCTCGATGTCAATCTGTGCGAACTCCTCCGGGGTGATCGGTTCGAACCGGGGATCATGAAACGCCGCATTGACGGCGTTGACCTTGACGTTTCCCAAAAGTGTTTCGCGGGCTTCAATACTCCCGATGCAACCCCTGAGATTATCGTCGATGTGCAGCGAGATAAAAGCAGCTCGACGATCGGAGAGATACGAAGGCGCATCGACGGGAAGCAGGTACTGGTCTCCATGCAATTTTGCATCAATGGCATCGCGGGCGACTCGCAGCAGCAGGCGCTTGTCACTTTCCGTCAAAATATTGTCTGCCGGCGGCACACCGCCGGGCATCGGACATAGCATCGCAATCGACGCGTAGCTCACGGAGTTGTGATAGTCGTCAAGAATGGAACCGGAATTCCTGTAATCGATGAGGCGGAACTCACATTCGATTTCGCCAAGGTCTCGGTATGCCAGGAGGATGGCGATCGGAATTCGGCCGCAAATGGTGGCGCCGGTCTTGGCAACGTATTCCCAGAATCCGTTGGTATCCCCGCCGACAATCTCATCAATAGCGCCGCCATCCAGGTCCGGCAGTCGGTCCGCCGCCTCCGTTTCGGTGAACGGCAGATACCCGAAATTGGGGCCGTAGTGTGTGAAATCGGAGCTGATTACGATCAGGGTCTTTTCGGGAAGGTTGGCGCGCAGCAGTGCTGCTGCGCGGCGGACCTCGGCCAGGGTGATGTCACCGCACACCAGAGGTATTATGTCCGATCGCGGCAACAGCCGCTGAATGAAGGGCAGTTCCACTTCGATGGCATGCTCGCGCAGATGTGCGTCCTCGCGCTGGACAAAGATTGTATCGCTGCCGACCAGCGACTCACATTGCGACACGTCGACGGCGACATCGCCCAAAGGCGTCCTGTAATTCTGATACGGGGAGATGGAAATTCCGTGAAAGGAAATGTGATGGGTGGGGCCGATAAGGAGGACGTGATCGAAGCTGTCTGGCTGAATCATGGCGAACGCCAGGGCCGCGGTTTTGCCGGAGAATTGGTAGCCAGCGTGGGGAACGATGAGCGCAGCGGTCACTTTCCCATTAGTTGATTCCGGTGCGAGCAGGTGTTCATCCAGAAAGGCGTTGAGCCTGGCTGGATCGTCGGCATAGTAACGTCCCGCTACGGCGGGTTGTCGAATTTGTTTCGCAATCATTAATTATCCACGGTATGTAAGTTCAATATTGAACTTACATACCGTGGATAATATAGCCAGCGCACCCGTGATGTGTCAAGTCGCGGGCGGCGGAACAGCCCGTCGTCACTGGGTATCTGGTTAGTGTGATATCCGCGGACTGAGCCCCTCAGTTTCGTTGGGGAGATTCAGGAATCTCGTCACGATACTCACCGACACGCCCCCCTTTCTGCCGCCGGCCGCGCACGCGCAGCGGGTGGCTAAGGAGGGGAAAACGGCGCATCGTGTTGTAGTAAAAAACCTGAATCTCCCGCGCCAATCCCTGTCATTTCGAGATTTGGTTGAATTTACCGGCTTGGCAGCGTGTCACCGAAGAGTATCTCGGTACGTCGGCTGACGGATTGCCTGAGACGTGGCCACTACGCAGCCAGGAATGGCCGCGGTAATTTGCACCCAACCAAATCTCGAAATGATCGGGCCAAGCCGGGGGGCTCGTGCTGATCCTGGAAACTAGACAAGTACGTCATGGGATTACCGGATAGAATGTCCCGGGATGTTATATTAAGCCTCATGAGAGCCGTCATACATGTGATTTGCTGCGGTCTGACCGCCTTTCTTGTCATCTGGGTGCTGATGAATCTCAACGGGCGCCCGTATCATGGGCTCGATCTGACGGCGTTCGAATCGCTGCCGATACAGGCCGAAGGCCGCATCAAGCCGTTGCATACGCAGGCTGCCAATCTCCTGCGGCTGCTTTCGGGACGGAGTACGTACCGCTTTCGCGCCGCTGGCGAGCGTCACCGACTCTCGGCCATCGAATGGTATGCGCGTCTGCTGTTCACGCCCGGCGCAGCGGAGCAGGATGAGGTCTTTCGAATCGACAATCCCGGGTTATGTGACGACCTCGACTTGGATGCCGAACGGAAGGGGCACCGCTATGCGATGAGCGAGTTGCGACCGCACCAGGAGCGGCTGGTCGAGACGGCTCGGAATGCGGAAATCCGCGAGCGCCGGAATGAGAAGTTGACAAGCTACGACCGTTCGGTCTTGCAACTGTATGGGAAAATGGCAGCGTACGAAGGTGTTTCCCAGAGCCTTGTTGTGCAGGAAGATTTCGGCTTTGCCGAATGTGTGGAATCCTACAACAGTCTTGTCCCGATTGTTCTCGCGTTAAACACCGATAGGTCATCCTGGAGCGAAGAACAATCGAAGGCGTACGAAATGCTGGCACGGCTGCACGCGGTGATCATGGAACTTGCGGCCAGGAACCAGTTCCGAGTGTTGCCGCCGCCAACCGGTCAGGAACACTGGCTTAATCCGTATGATTCTCTGCTTCTGGCTGCGCAACGCGAGCAAGCTCGGGCGCCGGAGGGAGCGCGCCATTTGCTTCACATGCAGAAAGCATGGACCGGATTCCACAACGCCGCTTCGGGCGACGTCACGGCCGCGGCGTTTGACTCGGATTTCAACACCGCCGTTTTCGCCTGGCGTGGGGCGCAAATGGCGGCGCCGGGCATGGCGAAGACGTGGAAGCGTTGCCGGTTCGAAAAATGGTTCGACCGGTTCGATCCGTTCTATCGTGCGATTGTTCTCTACCTTGCAGCGTTTCTGCTCGGTTGTCTGGCCTGGGCGTGTTATCCTGTTGTGTTGAACCGATATGCACACATACTGCTGACGATCAGTTTCGGGCTGCACACGGTGGCCATCATCTGCCGGATCTTTATCACTGGCCGCGCGCCGGTGAGCAGCCTCTACGAATCGACATTGTTCGTCGGTTGGGTCTGCGTCCTGCTTGGCCTGATTGTCGAGTGGATATTCCGGAACGGGATGGCGGTGATCAGTGCCGCCGTCGTCGGTGCGCTGACGCTTCTCAAGGGATTTCAGATTGCGGCCGGCGGCATCGATACCATGCCTGTCCTGGTAGCCGTGCTGAACTCGAACTTCTGGCTGTCGACTCATGTCATCTGTATAACGGCGGGTTATGCATCATGCTATTTTGCTGCCCTGATCGGACACATCTACCTATTTCGCGGGATTCTGACCCGGTCTCTGAACCAGGACGTGGCGTTGCAGTTGGACCGGATGGCGTACGGCATCATCTGCTTCGGCCTCTTGTTTTCGCTGGTGGGAACGATTCTCGGCGGGATTTGGGCGGATCAGTCATGGGGGCGCTTCTGGGGATGGGACCCTAAAGAGAACGGCGCGTTGCTGATCTGCCTCTGGCTGATCATCATATTGCATGCGCGGATGGGCGGCTACATCGGGGCGCGGGGAACGATGGTTGCCGTTGTGGTAGCCTCGGTGTTAACGACGTTGTCCTGGTTTGGCGTCAACCTGCTGGGCACGGGCTTACATGCTTATGGATTTACTCAGCGCGGGTTCCAATCATTTGTCGTCTTCGTGTTGTTGGAATCGGCGGTGGCGCTTGTCGGTGCGTTGTTGCCGCTGCGGTTGTGGCGCAGCGCGGCGGCGCTGGAGACGTTGGCTTCGTCTTCCGGTTTGCCGCTGGTTGGTCGGGAGAGCCGCGTCTCGGAGGGGGCGTGAGACCGGGTTAGTGTCCAGAGTCTTAATTAGTGCCTGACCGAAATCCCCTCGGCGGAGGCTCGCCGACGCACCAAGGGTGTCCGTCCGACGTGAGTTTGAGTTTGGAGCGACTCGGTCGGCTATTGGCGCCCCCTTGCACCCAAACGAGTGCACAATATAGTTTCATGAAGACGCTGCAACGGACGGGGCGCTTTTTGACTGCACAGGTGCGTCGTTTTGATAAAACCGAGCACCGGGCCGTGATAGCGAGACGAATACGAATGCCTTTGGGGTATCAGCCGCTACAGGGAGTTCACGATGAAAGTCGGGATTGAAGCGATCAGCTTTTATGTACCACATTACTATCTTGATTTAAAAACTCTGGCCCATGCGCGGCACACGGATTACAACAAATACTACATTGGTATCGGTCAGGAGAAGATGGCCGTGCCGAATGCCGGATGAAGATGTGGTCACGATGTCCGCCAACGCCGCGACTCAGGCACTCGGACGCATCGACCGAGAGACGATCGATACGATCATGTTTGCAACCGAGACGGGCGTTGATCAGTCGAAAGCCGGGGCTATCTTTGTACATAGCCTGCTTGGATTGCCGTTAACCTGTAAAGCGTTTGAGGTAAAACAGGCATGCTGCAGCAGCACGGCGGCGCTGGAAATGGCGATGGCCCTCGTTTTACAAAAGCCGCATAAGCGCGTATTGATTGTCGCGGCTGATGTTGCCAGGTACGGTCTCGACACACCCGGGGATGTCGACGCACGGCGCCGGTGCGGTGGCCATGGTCGTTTCCGCGGACCCCGCACTGATTGCGTTCGATCCGGAGAGCGGTTCTTACACCGAGAATGTGTCGGATTTCTGGCGTCCGAATTACCTGGACGAAGCATTGGTCGATGGCAAGTACTCGATCAATATGTACCTGCGGGCGTTGACAGAGAGTTGGCAGGAATACCGCAAGGAGTCGGGACGCGACTTTTCCGACTTTGCACGGTTTTGTTATCATCTGCCGTTTACCCGCATGGCGGAGAAGGCGCATCGCCATCTCGCCGGTCTGGCTGGGTGCGCCGATCTCGAGACGGCGACATTGGACGGGCATCTTCAGGATTCGCTCCGATACAACCGCGTGATCGGCAACACGTACACGGCTTCTCTGTATATCGGCTTGACGTCGATGCTGGAAAATTCCGACGCGGACCTTGCCGGTCAGCGGCTCGGGTTTTTCAGTTATGGCTCGGGATGTATGGCAGCCTTCTTCAGCGGCATCGTGATGCCGAATTACCGGGATCATCTCCATGCTGAACACCATCGTCAGATGCTCGACAACCGTATCGCCCTTGTATACCAGCAGTATGAGTTGCTGTACACGCACGTCTTTCCCGAAAATGGGGATCGTTACGAGACACTTATGCACGAGACCGGCGGTTTTCGTCTGGTCGGCATGGAAGATCACAAACGTCTCTACGAGGCAATGTCCGGCGGTTGCCGTTGGAATCGCCGGGGCAGGATGCCGATACCGTTTCAGCCGTGGACATAGGCGCTTCGGGGCGACGGTCCCGCTACCGCGGGACCGTATAGGTTTGAGGTTAC
>CAUZRT010000132.1:0-9189 GCA_963582235.1 Lentisphaeria bacterium | reverse complement strand
CGCAGAGATGCGACCCCAGAAAGCCGCCGCCACCGGTAACTAGTACTGTTCTTGGCATGATTGACTGAATCGAAAAGGCGAGTACCGGATTGACTGTAAGTGAGCCAGGTAATTCAGGGTCGTTGATAATATAGTCGCAAGGCATTATTTTCTTATTAGGAACGGTTTTTATATTTTATGACAATATCATGTCTGGTTCGTGCGAATATAGGGTTGGTGCGGCGACCGGCCCGTCGAGCCGGGAGACGACCGTCCCTTCGCGACAACGACGGTGCCAACGGCACGACCACGGTCGTCGCCCGGGGCCACGTTCAGCGAGGGTCCTGGCGCCGCCAGTTTTGGCCGTACGGGGAAAGAAATCGTCCTCGTCCTCGAGCCCGCCGCGCAATCGAGGACGAAGGACGAGGCACATCGACAAAACTTTGTCGATGTGCCTTAAGTAGTGGCTGAACGGAAATTCCGGTTTCAGCCGTGACCGTACAGCTGGACAGACGTGGTAGCCGCCGCACGTCCGTGCGGCAGCTACAGTTATCGTTGCATGCTGTCAATCGTTGCACGGGATGTAGGTTGTCGCGTTTCGGATTATGACCGATAACCTGCGATTCCCCGATTTGCGGCGGAGGCCCGCCGCCGAGGGGTTTTCGGTCAGCCACAAATTAATCGCCGGGCGCGAAGGTGGGTGTTCGGCCATGTGGGGCGCGTGACGTTCGGTGTGCAGCGTGTCCGTGACCGCCGCTGGGCAAGCATGCTCTACGGGGTTAGCGGACGCACTGAACACGATTCCGACGTCGTTGCCCGCGTCGGCGGACCGCGGTCGCGCAGCCATTGTCCTTCAAGCATAGTTTCGGAAAGCGGGCCGGTCTCGTTGGCCGGCGAATGGGAAATGCGAGCACTCATTGCCATAGCCACAACAACGATCCGATCGTCAATCCGGTCACACGTCGTTCATGTGGTCCTGTTCTTTCTGATATTCACGGTTTTCGTCCTGCCGCTGACGATTGCCGGGGACGGGACGGCGCGGGGACTGCTGCAGATCGCGATGAATTACACCCTTGGCTTTGTCGGTGTGCTGTTGTCGTTCGTAACATTGTGGCTTGGCTGCACGGTGATGGCGGACGACATTGAGACCTACCAGATTCACATGTTGTTTAGCAAGCCGGTGCCGCGTTCGGTTGTGTGGCTGGGAAAATGGCTCGGGATCATCGTGCTGCAGGGGACGCTGCTGCTGGTGTCGGGGATGTTCATTTATGTCCTGGTAATCTGGAAGATCCATGCCAGCGACTTTCCCGATGATGAAATGCTGCGTCTTCGGGACGAGGTCCTGGTCGGCCGGCGTCGGTTTGATCCGGACATGTTCGACATCGAGAAGGAAGTGCGTCGCCGGGTCCTGATAAGAACCAGGAATCCCATCGCCCCAAGCCTGTCGCAAAAGATTATCGAGGACCAAATCCGCCGCAGGGTTAGAGTCCAGGCGGGAGAGGTCCCCTTCCGCGAACGCAAACATTGGGTGTTTCGCGGGCTGACAGCAATGACCACGGATGACCCGATCTTCTTCCGCTTTCGAATGTACGTGGATAGGGTGGCCAAGCGTGACCAACCGGCCACGGCCGGCCGCTGGTGGGTTCTCAATCCGGAGGACACCCGTATGTATCCGCGTCGGGCACCGCCCTTCCAAGCCGGTGTCTTTCATGAGTTCCGGATCCCGCCCCGGTTTGTATCCAAAAGTGGTCAGCTGGTCATCGCCTACGAGAATTTGGACCGCGAAAGGAAGTCGGTGATTCTTCAGCTCGTTGACGGGCCGCTTCTGCTCATCCCGGAGGCCGGGTTCCTGAATAATTACGCCCGCGTTATCGGCCTGCTTTTCCTGCAGCTGGTGTTTCTGGCGGCCATCGCCTGTGCCGCCGGCGGCGCATTTTCGATACCCGTCGCCATTTTTGTCGCCTTCTCATATGTGCTGATTGGCGCCGTCGTCATTGCCATACGTCCGGAATCAATCGACGATTTGGTTATCCCAAGGATGTTTATCGGCCGGCTGCTGTTGAATGTTCGCCAGTTCGCGGACCTGATTGTTGTCTCGGTAAACGAATTCAACGAAATCAGCAAACTGACCAAAGGCGAGCTGGTTCGATTACAGGATATAGGCGCCATTTTCCTCAGCGTCTGCGTGCTGCGCGGCCTGCCGATCGCTGTGCTCGGGATATGGCTGCTGAAACGCAAGGAAGTTGGACTGGTTATCAGACGGTAAAATCATGCTGCGCATTGCTGTAAATCTAATGAGCCGTACCCGTTTCGGCAGTCTCGGCGCGGGACCGTTGGCCGCGATCCTGGTACTGTTTGGCGTGTCCCTGTTCGGCATTTCCAAAATTCAGACCCGGATGGATGAAATCCGCACCAATGCCGAGCTCACCGATACAATTATCTACGAAAACGCGCCGCCGGTGGTCGCGTTTTTTCAGATAGCTCTCGGCGGCTTTCGCGGGCTGCTCGCCGATCTGCTGTTTCTGCGGGTCCAGAAAATGCAGAGACAGGGGAATTACTTCGAGCTGGTGCAACTTGGCTCCTGGATAGTCAAACTGCAGCCGCGGTTCACCGCGGCAACCTCATTCCTTGCCTGGAATATGGCGTACAACGTGTCGGTCACATTTCAGTCCCCGCAGGATCGCTGGCGGTGGGTACAGCTCGGCATCGAGCTGATTCGGGATGAAGCCCTGAACTATAATCCGGGCGATCCGAACCTGTTTCGCGAGCTTGGCTGGATCTACCAACATAAGCTCGGCCAGAATCTGGATGACTGGAATAAGTATTACAAATACCAGCTGGCTCTCCATATGATCGAGATTCTGGGTAATGCCGAGCGTTATGACTGGCAGGCGCTGGCTGACGCGCCCCTGAGCGAGGAGGCCCTTTTCGCGAGTCTCGGACAGGATTGGGATGCGTTGACGGCGCTGCTGGAAACGCATCAGATGACTTACGCTCAACTCGAGCACACGTTTCGGGACGCGAAGGACTCTGGGTTTCCAGACGCTGTCGCGGAAGAACTCAAGGAACTCGGATTGTTCGAGGCGCTCGACCGCCACTTCCGCCGTCGGTGGCTCGAGGACCGGATGAACCTGGATCCCGTATTCATCAGCAAATTGATCGAAGATTACGGCTATCTAGATTTCCGGCTGCCCGAGGCACATGCTATTTATTGGGCGCGGCAGGGGTTGCAGCACGCACCGAACAATGTCGACATCGGCTGTGAGCGTATGATCGCCCAGTCCCTGAAGAACGCTTACTTTCTCGGCAAGCTCATCTACATCGATGTAGATCCGGATCCGAACGAAACTTCCTTCATCACGTCCGGCGACTATCTTGGCCGCCTGCATGGCTTCCGCAACCCGTATCCGCGCAATGTGGACTTGGTCGACAGCGCCAAGCAGGCCTTTCTCGACGCCCATGAAAACCATCCCAAGAATCGCTCATTCATGGCGGCATTCGAGAACTTCATGGTTGACGCCATCGTCGAATTATATAGTTTGGGACGCGAGGCGAAGGCCGCGGAGTTCCTGCGATTCATGCGACACCACGATCGGTTCAAGGACAGCGTCCGATATCGCCAGCCGCTCAACGTTTTCGCACTGTACGAACTGGCGCGGGACGTGGCAGCGGCGAACCAGCAGCAGACGCAGAGCCTGGTGCAGGCCCTCATTTTCCAATCGTTACTGGCGCTTGCCACCGGGGATGACGAACGTGCCAAGGGCCAAGCCCTCATGGCCCGTCGTGTCCATAACAGGTATATGAAAGACATCAATCCGGGTACCGACACATCGCGCCGCCGGGGTCTGCCGCCGTTTGCAGATCTTTGGGCGAGCGAGCAGAGGCGATGCCTGCAGACCTTTCCCGCCGACCTACGCGAACGCCTTGCATACGAAATCAACCAGATCCGGGACGAAGGCGAACCTGCCGAGGGCGAAGAAGGGAAACCCAGATCGAAGAACCTTCTCGACCTGGATGACGTCCCCGTCCTGTCGATCCAGCGGCACGGAGGGACTGTCAGAAAATAAGTATAACATCTCGCATCCCATCTTCGGGGCATCTTCGTCCGATGCTCAACCGCGAAATCCGCGAGATATCTCGATATCCCTGTGGTTCCGCTCAATCGTATCGAACAAACCTGCCCCAAACCTGATGCGATAGGTCACACTTATTTCCTGACAGGCCCTAAGGGGTTTGGATAATGCCGAATGACGATTGTAGTCACTGCCTCGAGGGTGAATCGATGTTGCAGCCGATCAAAAGCAAGCTGCCACGCGGAAAGCTCGCCGTTCCTCTTCAGAAACTTAAATCGGTGGATTAACGGTTAACCAATTGACGTCGAATAGGTTGCGACCGTGATTTCGGGTGCGGCCGTTACCGACGTTTCGTACATGGTTAGCGCTCCAGTACAGACAGCAATCGGATGCCAAACGGCAGAGTTTCTGTCACACATAAGCCGCCCGCGAAGCGCGCGGTTCCGGTGCTCCCGAAAAACTTAATCGCATTTGGGGCGGGTCGTCGAGGCGGACCTGGAAGCGTCGCTCCAGCTTGGCGTCGCCACCTCGGGTTATTTCGTACATACCGGCAGCAGCCCGACGATAACGGAACTGCAGGCGTTTATCGAGAGTAACGGCTGCGGGACGTGATTGACATTTCGGATTTCCCGCCGGAGGCGGGCCCACCTTTGGAGGGCGGGGTCCCCTTGTCCGCCCGAATCATAGGTCAACGGATGGGCGGCCACAAGGAGCCGCACCCACGACGGAATTGTAGCGCAAAGGAACTATTGGTATTGCCGACGATACGGGACCTAACCCAAAAATATATGAACGCCCGAGAAACACGAACAACTATCCTTGCCGGTGTTCTGCTGGCCCTCGTTGTTGGCCTTACGGGCCGGGGTGAAACGTCCAGCCAGGCACCGGATTCAGCGTCCGCGGAGGCGACCGCGGATGTGGCTGTCAAAATTCCGGAATGGACGGCGCCGGAGGCAGCCGTGCGGATTCTGACAGCGCCCATTCATAAGAAACGCCACACCCTGTGGCTGGAATTGCCGGAACAGCTCCAAGACAAATTCGCCGGCGCCGACGTCTACAATTTCAAGGGCCGACCCCTCACCTATTACCCGATCTTCCGGGATGACCGTCTGATCGCTGTCGAAATCACGCTGACAAGCAACGCCATCCACCAGATGCGTGTCGATGCGCGGGCGTCGGTGGATGAAGCGCCGCCGACCCAGATCGTCTGTTACCTCTTTGAAAAGCCCCTCAACAAGAAGTTTGACGAAACCTCGCGCACGCCCGTCAAATTCACCAACGTCCGTGAAGTGATAAACGCCCGTCCCATGTCCTGCGGCGAATATCGGCATTTGGCCGCTATCAGGAAACCACTCATCTATTATACCGAGACCAAGTACTTCGCAGGGCTCGAGGGCGCCATTCTGTTCCGCAAGAAATTCTCGACGAAGCAGAATATTCATTTCCGTCTGACCACCAATTTCCACGTTCCGGAATCAGGAACTTACGAATTTGCCGTCCGTAATTCCGATTGTGGCGCCTGGTTCGTCTTCATCAACGACAAAGGTCTGTTCAGCTGGGCGGATTCGAAGCCGAGCAAGGGCGATCTTTTTCGGTCGCCGCCGATGGATCTCGAACTGGGATATCACCGGATGGTGTTTGCCGGCATGCGGATCAGCACCGAGGCGGTACCGAACTTCGTTTATCGGCGTTCCGGCGATGGTGACGAGTTCCGTGACTTTGCTCAGGATCAGCTTTATGCCGCGAACGCTGCGGAAACGATCATGGTCCAGCGCCAGGGGGCGGCACTGATTCCCGGAATTCAGCTGCGCCAGACCGGCCGCTTCGTCTTTCCCCATAGCGGCGCCGTAATTGGAATTTTTGACGCGGTCAGCTGCAGCCAACACACGCAGGGCGCGCCGATCACGGAGTGGGATGTCGTCGTTGACGGCACGCCCTTCGACGACCCGGGAACGCGGCGCGTCCTGTTCCTGCCGCAGCGCCGGTATCATGACGTGACGGTACGAGTGGCCGATGGCGGCGGCAACACGCAGACCCTCGGCGTTCGCATCGCCGAGGCCTGGACGCGGACGGGGCATGCTCATGTCACATTTCGTATCGGTCAGCTCCCACTGCTGGAACCCATCGATGGAAAATTGACGATCCGCTACCGTTTGTCCTATCCGGAAAGCTTCGCCGACGCGTTGATGAGCCATGCCACGGTCAAAGCGACGGCCCTCGACCGTAACGGAAAGCGGCTCGATACCCAATCGTACAGCATCCCAAAATCGCCGTTGGAACGCCTGTTCGATTATCGCATGGTGGCCGGCGGGCTGAAGCGGATCGAGCTTAAACTGGCTCTCGGCGACACCCCGCTCGACGTGCCGATCACCATTCATCGGGTCGAGTCAAACGACTCGCTACTGGCGTTTCACCGCCGTGGCTCACGGCTGCGCATTGGTGACGCGCTGGCGATTGTCCGGCGTGAATCGCCCCGATTCAGCACGGACGGCATTGCCCTGCCGACTCCAACCGGTAATCCGCCGGCCGTCGACGGGAGGCAAGGTGTCGTACTTGTGGACGATTTCATCGCCACTCGGCGGCACTTCACGAATAACCTGGATATCGAATCATGGCTGAATGATCACAGCCGCTTTGCCTTCCAGCATGTACCCCTGACACAGGCATCGCCGAACGGGCGCTACTCGGTGTTCGCCAAGTTTGAGCAATTGGGACCGATACTGAAGACGGACGCCCGATTCATCGTCTGGAACATCGGGGTGTGGGATTTGCATGCCGGCTTCGATCTGCGTGACTTTAGAAGTCAAATAATTTTTCTTGTCAACGCATCACTGGCTCACAACAAATTTCCGGTGCTGGTGACGCCGCCGGTCTTCGGCGATCTCAGGCGAACGCGGATCCGCCCCTATGCACTGCTGATCAAAGAACTGGGCGCTCGCTATGATCTGCCGGTGGTCGATTACTATTCGGCTTCGATTCTGCTGGATGCAGCAAATACGTTTTATAACGTGCCCGAAGCGGGCGGCGTCCTCTCCGGCACGCCCAACGCCAAAGGGCGCAGGTGGTTTCTGTCATTGATGCTGCAGACAATCGAGGACTTCCTTGAAAATAATGATAGTTAGTGAATGATAGATATGGCTGGACGGCGTGCCGCCATTTCATCTACCAAAGGGAGACTGTGTCATCATGGCAAAAAAAGTTGTTCGCGTTGCTGTGACCGGCGGCGCCGGTCAAATCTGCTATAACCTTCTCTTTCGGATTGCCGCCGGTGACTTCTTCGGCCCGGAGCAGCCGGTCGCCTTGAACATTCTCGAGCTGCCGGTGGCCATGAAAGCCCTTGAGGGCGTGGCCATGGAATTGGAAGACAGTGCCTTCCCGCTGTTGACGGAGGTTCGACTGGCCGATGACGTCAACGATGCGATGAAGGATGTGAACTGGGCCATTCTCGTCGGCGCCAAACCCCGCGGAGCAGGAATGGAGCGGAGTGATCTGATTCGTGAAAATGGTCCCATATTTACGGGCACGGGCAACGCACTGAACGATCACGCCGCACCGGACATCCGTATCCTGACGGTCGGAAACCCGTGTAATACGAACTGCTTGATCACCACACACCATGCGCCGGATATTCCGAAGGAACGCTTTCATGCCATGACCCGGCTGGACCAGAATCGGGCCGTCAATCAACTGGCAAAGAAAGCCGGAACAGCGGTGTCCAAGGTCCGGAACATGGTCGTCTGGGGAAATCACTCGGCAAAACAGGTGGTGGATTATCACAACGCCACGATCGACGGCCGCCCCGTCGACGCGGTCATAAATGACATGGATTACCTGCAAGGCGAGTTCTTCGATGTCGTCAGCAAACGGGGCGCAGCCGTCATCGATGCTCGCGGCAAGTCATCGGCGGCATCGGCCGCTAGTGCCGTGGTTGACGCGGTCAATGCCCTCGTCTTACCAACGCCGGCGGACGATTGGTTCAGCTCAGCGATCCTCAGCGACGATAATCCCTACGGCATCCCTGGCGGCCTGATCTTTTCGTTTCCATGCCGGGCGGACGGCCAGGGCGGTCATCACATTGTTGAGGGCCTCGAATGGGACGACTTCATCCGCCAGAAGATCGACGCGACAACCGAGGAGCTGCAGCAGGAAAAGGAAGTAATCCACGATCTGCTGGGCAAGTGAAACGAGAAACGAGTTTCACGTTTCACTCTTCAAGCAAACCCGGCAGCTCCGCGAAGGCGTCGATCACTGCATCCGGCCCATCCTCGGCGATGTCGCGCCCGTGATTGTAGCCGTAACTGACCGCCACGGCCGGCATCCCGGCGGCGCGCGCGGCCTGAATGTCGGTCGACGAATCGCCGACCAACAACGTCCCGCACGCCGTTCCCTGCAGTTTTTCCATGGCGTTCAGCACGGGTGTCGGGTCCGGCTTCTGCACGGGCAGCGAATCGGCGGAGAGAACGACCCCAAAGTATCCGGTCAGATCGAGTTGATTGAGGAGCGGTTTCGTAAACGCCTGGGGTTTGTTCGTCACCACGCCCATGCGGAATTCACGCCGCTGCAGAACCGCGAGCGTCTCGATGACGTCGGGGTAAACACGGCTGCGGACGCAAAGGTGCTGCGCATACGCATCCTTGAACAGGCAACACGCATGCTCGAGCGCGTCGTCGTCCGGTTCCCCATTCATCTCGCCGGTGACTGCCCGCTTCAGCAGTCGGGTAACGCCGTTTCCGACCCACAGCCGCACCGTATCCTCTGCCGGTGCCGGCATTCCCATCGCTTTCATCGCCAGCCCGAGGCTGTCCGCCAGATCCGGGATGGTGTCGACGAGCGTACCATCGAGATCGAACAGGATCACGCGGATATTTGGAAAGTGAGAAGGCATGGGGGAAATTGTGAATGTTGAATGTTCGCGGGGAATCTACCGAATTCCGGGGGGAGGCGAAAATATAACACGCAACGTTACTATCCAAGTGGGCGGTGGACGGTCACGACCGAGTTCCAGGGTCTAACGCGATATTTGCAACGGCGATCTCTGTGAGCATGCGACATACGTTGGACGGATCTCGCTCCCTCCACGTTCCACCTAAATAGGATGGAGAATGAATGACAAATGACGAATTCCCAATCCCCGACT
>CAUZRT010000131.1:0-9230 GCA_963582235.1 Lentisphaeria bacterium | reverse complement strand
ATGCTTCGGTGCAACTGACCGTCAGTATTCGATCAATTCAATCAAGGCCTGCAATATCTTGTTATGATTAGGACGGTAGGCGTCTTCCAATTCGGGCGCGAACGGAACGGGCGAGTCCGGCGCCGTGACACGATAGATTGGGGCGTCGAGCAAATGAAATCCGCGCTCGACAATCATGGCGGCAAGTTCGGCGCCGAAGCCGCAGCTTCGCCACCCTTCATGCACAACGAGAACCCGGTTCGTTACCGCGACCGCGCCGATAATGGCGTCGGCGTCATACGGCTTCAACGTGCGCAGATCCATGACCATCACGTCATGGTCATGATTGACCGCCTGTTCGGCTGCCTTGAGCGATTCATGCACCATGGCGCCGTAAGTTATGATCACGGCATCTTTGCCAGGGCGGCAGATGCGTGCAACACCGATCGGGATGGGTTCAAATTTGTCGGGAACCAACTCTTTGACGTGGCGATAAAGGTATTTGTTTTCGAGATATATGACCGGATTCGGATCTGTGACGCCGGAATGTAACAGGCCGCGGGCGTCCGACGGGAAGGCCGGGTAAAGGACCTTGATGCCCGGCATGTGGCAGAAGATGCTCTCCAATTCCTCGGAATGAAAAGGACCGCCGCCGAAGCCGCCGCCACAGGGCGCCCGCACCGTGATGGGAACGGCTGTCCCGGTCCGGTAATGCATTGTCCCGGCATTGTTGAGCACATGATGTAACGCATTGGTCATGAAATCGAGAAACTGCATTTCGACGATCGGCCGGAATCCCTGCGTTGCCAAACCGATGGCAGTGCCCAGCATGGCCGATTCCGAGATCGGCGTGTCGAACACGCGGTCCTTGCCGAATTCCTCCTGCAAGCCGAGCGTCGCCTTGAAGGCACCGCCAAAGGCGCCGACATCCTGGCCGTAGATAATGACGTCATCATCTTCACCCAGAAGCTGGCGCAGACACTGGCAAATTCCATCGAGATAGGTGATCTCATGCATTCGCATACACCCCGTCCAGTAACGTGCCTGGATCGGGCCGCGGTTCCGCCAGGGCCTGCTGATACGCCGTGTTTACCTCACTGCGACACTCGTTCGCAATAGCGTCCAATTCCGCCTCTGTGGCGACGTCGGTTTCGATTAACCGTTTCTTCATCACTTCGATCGGGTCCCGGATCTTATACGTATCCATGAGCGACTCAGGAATGTACGACGCGGCGTCATGCTCGCCGTGGCCGCGCATGCGCAGTGTGTCGCATTCGAGCAGCAGGGGCTTCGGCTCCCGCCGCAGTCGCTCGAGAATTTCGCTGGTCAGGAAGTAGAGCGTTACGGCATCGTTGCCGTCGGCTTCGTACCCCTCGATACCGTAGCCCGAGGCACGGTCGATCAAACGTTCGCATTTGAACTGTTCGCTGATCGGCGTCGAATAGGCGAATTTGTTGTTCTCGATCAGAAAGACCACGGGCACGTTGAAGACCGCGGCAAAATTGACGGCCTCATGAAAATCACCCGTACTCGTGCCGCCGTCGCCGATATAGGCAATGCCGACCGCGTCCTGGCCCCGGCGGCGGCGCGCCATGACCCCACCGACAATGACGGGCAGCATGGCGCCCAGGTGGGAGATCATCGTGTAGACGCCCGCCTCGAGATTGCCGTAGTGGACATTACCGTCGCGCCCGCCCGTCGGCCCGGTTACGCGCCCCAGATATTGCCGGAAGACACCGAGCACCGTTGTGCCACGTCCCAGGTGGACCGTCATGCTGCGTATACACGGAGCAAAGAGATCCTGGGCCTGAGCCGCACCGGTGGTGGCCGCCCCAATTGCTTCCTGGCCGATCCCCGTGTAAACGCCGCCGAAGATCTTGCCCTGGTGATAAAGCCGGATCAACCGTTCTTCGGTCAGGCGGGCGCGTACCATGGTCCGCAGGATCGAAAGCCATTGGGAACGCTCGACGGATTCGATCTGGAGCATTGAACGTCGGTGGGTATTAGCGGGTTGGGCGCCTAGGGCTCGCCGTGGCCGGTCCGATCGGCATCACCGGTTTTTGCCGGCAACCGCAACGCTGAATTGATAGTCGCCCTCGAAAACGCTGTCGCGTTACAACGGCTCACTTGTACTAGCTTATGATCTAATTTCAAGCCCGTTCGCCGAAATCTGGGCCCCAAAGACGCCGAAAGATCCTGGCGTCCGGTATTTTTGACGGGGAATCGTCGTCCTGTTATCTCACTGATACGATGACCAAAGACCTGAAGAAAATCCTGATCGTCGATGACGATGCTTATCTCCAGTGACTTCATACTCGCGAATACTGACATCGCAGGGCTATGTCGCCGTCAGCGCGGCCGATGGTGACGAGGCCATGGCACTGTTGATGAGCAAAGAAGATACCTACCATCTCCTGATCGTCGATCTGCTGATGCCCGTATGTGACGGCTGGTATTTGATCGAGTTTGTCCGCAACGACGAACGGCTGATATCCTTGCCGATCCTGGCAATCACCGGCCTGTCGCCGGCATTTGACGAAGTTGAAAAGATCAAGGCAAGCTGCGACGACGTCATGATGAAGGACGGGTTCGAGATCATGAAATTCAGCGACAAAGTAGCCGATCTGATCGCCGGCAAGAAGTAAATATCGGCTTCAGCCAATGTCTACATCGAACGTCGACAGACGGGCCGCCACTTCTTCCACCGGCAGACCGATGACATTGCTGCGCAGACCGCTCAAGCCGGCCACCAGAAGGGCTTCATCCTCCTGTATGGCATAGGCACCCGCCTTATCGAGCGGCCGCCGCCGCTTCACATAGTCCGTAATCTCGGCTTTGGCGAGCCGGTGAAAGTTAACGGTGGTGGTGGCGAACCAAACGACCGTTTGCGCCGGTTGCCGGCGCGTCAGGCACACCCCCGTAATGACCTCGTGTGATTGACCGCTGAGTTGTTCGATAAAGCCGACGGCCTCCGCCATTGATCGCGGCTTGCCAAATATCCGCCCCGCCAGGCTGACAATCGTATCCGCCCCGAGTATAATGCGATCGGGATACCGGCGCGACACATGCTCCGCCTTCGATCGGGCCAGCCGGCAGGCGATATCTGCCGCCGTTTCCACCGCCGTCATGACTTCGTCAATGTCGGCTGCCTCGACGGTGAATGGAATGCCGGCTGCCGCCAACAGTTCCCGGCGCCGCGGCGAGGCCGAGGCGAGAATGATGGGCGTCTGCATCACAAGTACGCTTTCCCGGAGATCCTCCCCGGGATTTTGATATTTTGACATTATCCCGAATTTCTAATTACCGATTTCCAGGCCGCGACTTCGCAGATGCCACACGGGCACTCACCTCTGCTTCAGCGCGCGACGCTTTCGGGGCCGCGCAGCGCCATCCGGCCGGCGCTGGCGCAATTCGATGACAATCGGCAGCCCTTCGAGACCGAACGCCTGGCGTAGTTGATTCCGCAAATAGGCCAAATAATTGTCGCGGCCGTTCTTCGGGTTGTTGACAAACAGCCGGAAGGTCGGCGGGCGATTCCCGGTGTAGACGCCGTAGAAAATCTTGAAGACGCTGCCGCCCGCTAACGGCGCCGGCAACCGCGCCGTCACATCCTGCAGAACGCGGTTCAGCAGCGGCGTCGGAATGCGCGTTTGCATCTGCTGGTGGATACTGACTATTGCCGGCAGGATGTGGCGGAAATTGTAGCCGCTCACCGCGCAGGAACTGAGCACGGGTGCGAAACTCATGAACGGCAGGGAGTCCCGGATCAACTTGAACAGCTCTTTCTGTTTTCGCTCACGGCAGGCTATGTCCCATTTGTTGGCCAGCAGCAGGCATGGCTTGCCGTCATCCAGAACCATGCGGCAGATCCGTTTGTCCTGGGCCGTTGCCGGGTCTGTCGCATCGATGACGACGATGACCACATCTGCCCGGCGTATGGCCCGTCGCGCCCGGGCCAGAGAGAACACCTCAACCGCCGATACCGTCTTGCCCCGCCGCTTGATCCCCGCGGTGTCGATCAGATTCGCCCGCATCGATCCAGCTTCGAGATTGATTGCAAAGGGAACGTCGACGGCGTCCCGAGTCGTTCCCGGGACATCACTGACAATCACCCGATCCTCCCCGAGAAGATGGTTGATCGTGGACGATTTGCCGACGTTCCGGCGGCCGACGATGGCGATGTTGATTACCTGCTCGGCGGCCGACGGCACCGCTTCCGGAAAGCTGTTCGTCACACGTTCCAGCAGATCGCCGATGCCGCGGCCGTGCATGCTGGAAATCGGCAGTATGTCCGTGAAACCCAGGCGGCTGAAATCGTAGGCGGAGTCGGCGAGCACCGCGTTGTCGGCTTTGTTGGCGGCAACGCACACATCCAGCTGCAGTTGCCGCAGGAGCTCGGCGACCGCCGCGTCCAGGGGCACGGGACCGGCCTGTACATCGACGACAAAGACCGCCGCCCGGGCGCCATCGAGCGCGGCAATCAACTGGTCACGGATCTGCGCGTCGAAAAATCCCTGCTCCGTCTCGTCCGGAAAAAGGTTTAGTCCGCCGGTGTCGACAAGAAGAAATTCGCGAGAATTCCATTGCGTGACCGCCGCAATGCGGTCGCGCGTCACGCCGCTTTCCTTGTGGACTATCGCCTGGCGGCGGCCGAGAATGCGATTGAAAAGCGCGGATTTACCGACATTCGGGCGGCCGACGATGACGATCACGGGCATCTCCGTGTTGATCGGTTTTGCCTGAATGGTCATTCGTTGTCTTGTCGTAGCATTTATCGGGTTGTCCGCCCCCGAAAAGAGTTTTCGCATAACTCGACAGGCAAACGAAGGCGAAAAAGAAAAAGTCCGGCGGACCGGACGGACAAAGCGAAGCGTTTTGGAACAGCCGCGGTAATTATGTGTGCGGCCCGTTACCCGTTTCACGTACCGCTCAGGGGCGGGAGGTGGCCGGGGATATTGTCGCTTCCATACTAGGTAGCACTAACGAAATTCTGCACGTGGCCGTCGCCGGAACAGAACATTGCCATAATTCTCATGATTGTCCAACTGATCGGCGAGAATCCCGAAATCCGGGCCGGTGGACATCTCCGTCATATCGGCACCATAGACGGGCCTCATGGTTGAATTCACGGCCGCTGAGTCGGTCACGTCGATCTCGTCATCCGTATTGGGGCAGACAAACATCCTCCCGTCGGTGATGTAATCGTCGTGGGAGAGAAGGTATATGTCGGCAAGCAGCCATTCTCTGTGGTCGGCCGAGTAGGAGCGCATGGCCAATCCCATCCGTTTCAACCGGTTGACGCAATTGATTCGCCGTGAATTCTCTCGTGCCGCGTTTGAGCGCCGGCAGCAGCATACCGGCAAGAATCGCGATGACCACTAGCAATTCGATGAGGATAAAGGCGTGAGGATCACATTTCTTCCCAGAAATGTGAAGGGGCGAATCGCGCCTCTTTTTAGCCTACGCCCTAGCCGCGCAGCCAAAGTGAAGTTGCTTTCTATAATCTTTGATGCCCGAGCTTTGAACAGCATGACGTAATTGCGGATGAATGACATATTACCTGGCCTTGAACAGATTACGCCGCTGGGTGGGTGAATTTTGGAACTACGGATTCATATGGCAAGCGAGCATACGGTAATTTCGTATTTACCCAATTTCAAGCGGTTAGGGCAAGGCTGCGGCGCCCGGCCGGCTTGCACCAGTCCGTCACCGGTGCAAACTTACCCGGGTCTGCCGCACGGCGTGAACTGATTTTTCTGAGTTCTCAGACCCGCACAATCCCGGTTCCATTGACCATACCACATTGTACCCGATTGGCAATTTATGTTGCGCGGTAATATTCAGTGTGGAGGGTGGGCGGCGGGCGGTCGCGACCGAGTTCCAGCGTCTAACGCCAAATTCGCAAAGGCCATTTTCGTGCGCATGCGGTGGACGGTGGACGGACCTTCTCCTTCCACCTTCCACCTTCCACCTTCCACCCTCCACCTGAGTAGTTATACTGCGCGCAACATAAAGTACCATTCCCACATACCACGACATGGACCCGACCCTTGTTATCATGGCGGCGGGCATCGGCAGCCGTTACGGCGGCCTGAAACAGGTCGAGCCGGTCGGCCCGCACGGCGAAGTAATTCTCGACTATTCGGTGTACGACGCACTGCAGGCCGGGTTCGCCAGGCTCGTCTTTGTCATCAGCCGCAGATGCGAGACGGATTTTCGTTCTTTGGTCGGGCGCCGGTTCGAGAACCGCGTCCAAACCGATTACCTTTTTCAGGAGATCGATTCACTGCCGCGACCATTCCGGGCGCCGGCCGAACGGGACAAGCCGTGGGGAACGGGTCACGCCGTGCTGGCCTGCGAAGATACCGTTCACGAGCCGTTCTGCGCGATCAATGCCGATGACTTCTACGGCCGCGATTCATACCGGTCGATGGCCGACTATCTCAGGGAGGCGGGAAGCTGCGACGGCCGGCGCCACGACCGGGCCCGGTTCGCCATGGTCGGCTTCCGGATCGCCAATACCCTGTCGGACCATGGAACCGTAGCCCGCGGCATCTGCAATACCGACGCCAACGGCGATCTAATCGATGTTGTCGAGCAGACCCGCATCGAGCGGGCGCCGGACGGCATCCGTTTCGCCACCGGGGACGGTACGTGGGAAGCACTGAGCGGTGCCGAACCCGCGTCCATGAATTTCTGGGGCTTCACGCCCGCTGTCTTCCCGCCGCTCCGTTCCCTGTTTGTCCACTTTCTCGAACACCATGCCGCGGACACCGCCGCCGAGTTCTTCCTGCCGACCATGATCGATCGCATGATCAAGGACGGCATCGCACGTGTCCGCGTCCTCAATACCGAGGCGCGGTGGTACGGGGTGACCTACCCCGACGACAAGGCGGTACTGGTCGACGCGATTCAGGAATTGATTGATACCGGCGCCTATCCGGCTAAGCTGTGGAGCTGAAACATGACGGCTGAAACGAAATGCGACATCGGCAGGATCGCTGCACATTTTCAGATCGACGGCCGCTTCCTCGACGCCGCGCCATACGGCAACGGGCATATTCACGACACCTTTGCCAGCCGTTTCGACGGCGACAATGGCGTCCGCCGCTACATTCACCAGCGGATCAATCACAATATCTTCACCGATCCGCCGCGACTGATGGAGAACATTGCTCGAATCTGCGATCATATGCAGGCCAAACTCGAGGCAACGACCGGCGCCGATCCCGAACGGGAAGCGATGAAGATTGTCAAGACGAAAGCGGACGCGCTTCTGTTTATCGAGGACGACGGGACGTATTGGCGAACCTACCTCTTTATTGAGGGTGCGCAATCCTACGACGTCATTGAGCACAACAATCAGGCGCTGGAAGCGGCCCGGGCCTTCTCCAGATTTCAACGACTGCTGGATGATCTTCCGGGCGATCCGCTGATCGATACCATCCCCGGGTTTCATCATACCCCGATCCGTTTCGCGGCCCTCGAGGGAGCTATTGAAGCCGACAGTTGCAACCGGGCCACCGGGTGCGCGGCGGAGATTGATTTCGCCCTCGGCCGTAAGCCCATTGTATCGCGCGTCACGGAGGGGCTCGAGAAAG
Source organism: Lentisphaeria bacterium (assembly GCA_963582235.1). Lineage (GTDB taxonomy): Bacteria > Verrucomicrobiota > Lentisphaeria > JABSQK01 > CAJWLW01 > CAUZRT01. The sequence continues at coordinate 1,650 of CAUZRT010000131.1, read as the reverse complement.
GCAGCCTCCCGATTCGTGTCACCCACAATGATACCAAGGTCAACAACGTACTTCTCGATGACGAGACCGGCGTCGGTATCGCTGTGATCGATCTGGACACGGTCATGAACGGGTCATCTCTGTATGATTTCGGCGACCTCGTGCGCACGTCGACCGGGCATTTCGACGAGAGTGAGAAGGATCTGGGCAAAGTCTACATCGATGTCGAGCGGTTCGCGAGCGTGGCACGGGGGTATCTGGGAGAAGCGCTTACTTTCCTGACGCCTGCCGAGATGGATCTGCTCGTGTTTTCGGGCCAACTTATCACCTTCGAAAACGGCATCCGGTTTCTGACCGATCATCTCGAGGGCGACGTCTATTACAAGATCCACAATCCGGATCAGAATCTGGATCGAACACGCACACAGTTCGCAATGGTTCGCAGCATTGAAGCCAACGCCGTCGAGCTCGACCGGATTATCGAGGGATACCGGTGACATCGAGCGTAGTTCCTGGTTATTGGTTATTCGGGAATCGAAGGAAATGCTTATCCCCGCGAGCCCCTGGCCTGGTGTGTCCCCCGTCTCCGTCGTTCGGATTTGGTCACAAAATGAGCCGGTCCGTACGGACCGGAGTCCCGCAGTAATGCGTCCGTGGGCTGACGGATCCGCCGGGGCCAATCCAGCGTGACGGCAAACTGTGCTGTGGGCAAGCCAAACCATGCTGGCGGCACGACAGGCTGTACGGGTGGGATCTGAATGCCCAAAAACTTAAGCCGCAAAAATTAACATTCGCGCTGCCGCACACCAGGATCGGGTTCGCGGCCAGACAGGCTTCAGAATAGTCCGCCCGTGCCGTCGCCGAGGTCGGCCAGCGCCGCCTCACGGATCGGTTCGGCTGTCGGCGAATTTGCCTGTCCCTTCTCTTATCTCGAGTAAAGAAACGTCTTGGCTGCGGTGACGGCGAAATGCTTCACAGCTTCCGCCAATTGCGTGACTCGACAGTCTAACCAGTGTCTGAACGAAACCCCGCGATTTCTCGATACGCGACGGCGGCCCGCCGAGGGGTTTTCGGTCAGACACCAACTACACCATCTCCAGCTGCCCGGCTCGAGCAACAGGCTCCTGGACTGTTGTCAGATTTGTTGGGGAGTCCTAAGGCAAGAGGGGCAGCAGTTCGCTCAGACACGCAATGACGCGACCGTTCTCCTGGTCACCATGTGTTGTGCCGAGCAGTACGTACTGCCATCCCGCGTTGCACGCACCCTCGGCGTCATGGACTGGACTGTCGCCGACATGCAGGATCTGTGCGGCCGGTAGACCGAAGCATTCCTGTGCGTGCCGGAATATTCGGATGTCCGGCTTCTCGGCACCCACTTCGCAGGAGACGAAAAGGGCCTCGAAATACCGGCTCAACCCAAGCGCTTCGATCAGGTTCGGTAACCGGTCGTCCCAGTTCGAGAGAACCGCCAGACGGTAGCCGCGGGCACAAAGTTCAGCAAGCACGGTGGTCGCCTGATCATGTAGACGCCAGCGCGATGGCTGCGCGAATGCCGCCCACAAATCCTCGAAGAGGGCATCGTAGCCGGGTACCGATGTATTGAGACGCTGCAGGACGCGGGCGACGACGTCGTACCACCACTGTTTGTCGGCATCCGGGTTGATGACCGTC
>CAUZRT010000130.1:0-9281 GCA_963582235.1 Lentisphaeria bacterium | reverse complement strand
GCCACCGACAACTCCGCATCCGCGATGAGCTCGATACCCGGATAATAAACCGGTGTCCGTTGGAGAAATCGCTTCGGTGCGTAATCGGCCTCATCAAACTGGACCGTCGGCGGCTTATTGAAACGGCCGGCGACGACCACCGCGACATCCGGCAGCGAGCACCCAATCAATTGCAGGAAAATCGCAATCCCCTGGTCCGGCGAGATCGCCGTGACCCCTTCGGCCTCGAGAATCTCGATGCGGCCGAGGCGTTCACCCATGCCGACACCGGACCACACCGACCACTCGAGCGCCAGACATCGACAGTCCGGATATCTCGTCTGAAACCGCTCGGTCAAGCGCGTCAGTTCCTCGTTCGCCAGGGCGTAATCCGCTTCTCCCGGCAGCCCGATTCGGCCAATGATCGAGCTGAACGTGACCAGCAGCCGAAGACGCGCTGCCGTCACCGCCGCGAGAACATTTTCCAATCCCGTGATCTTCGGTGCCAGGGTTTGCCGGCAGGCCGCCGCATCAAGCTCGTCGATCAAATGTGGAACGTTCGTGCCCGCGCCGTGGATCACCGCGGTGATCGCGCCGATGTCGCACTCGGCCCGTTCGACGGCCGAGCGCACTGCATCGGCGTCTGTAACGTCAGCAGAATAGTAGCCGACGCGAATGCCGATGGCCGTCATTCGCGCCAGGTTTGCCGACAGTTCGGTGTCGGACTCCGGCTGCGACCGGCCGATCAGCACGAGGCGCGCCCCGGTTTGCCGTGCCACTGCCAGCGCGCATTCCGACGCGATCCCTTTACCGCCACCGGTCACCAGCACGACATCATCGCCGGTGACCGGAACGGTTGCGTCGTAGGCATCCAAATCGAGGCATTTCAGGCGCGGTTCGTAACGGGTACCGTCGGCTTCGTAACGGACTTCAGTGCAGCCCCGCGCCGACAATGCCTCTGTTATGACCCAATCCGCCGCCTCGGGAGGTGCGGGCGGGACCTCGATGACGCAGACGTCACGACCTGACTCGAGGTGCATCGTTTTCGCAAATCCCGCAACGCCGATACCATGATGTACGACGACGAACGCGGCGTCCTCCTTGAATCGGCGAACTTCTCGAATTCCCGTGATCAAGACAGCGATGGCGTCGTCGATTCCTTCCGGCAGACAGACGACGACGCCGCTACCGGCGCGACATTCTGCAAATCTGCGCGTCAATGCCGTGCCCAGGTGATGGCCGTCAGGCGACACAACCTGCCAATTTGCCGTTTCGGCATCCCTCTCGCGGACGCTCCTCGGCGTCGACAGCCACTTGATGGTGAACGGGCGGATCCACGTGTCCAGACCCTGCGGCACACGCCGGTCTTTTTCCTTGTCGGTGGCGCCGGGACCGATGCGGGCAAGCTCCTCGAGTGTCCGTGCCAGTCGCGCGACGGTCGCGCTGGCGACTTCCGTTGGTGCGCGCAACGGTGCAATGCCAAGGTGCCCGGCAGCCTCCGCCGCCAATTGGCCAACGGTGATCGAATTCATGTGAAGATCCGACAGCAGGTGGCTGTCGTCGCGAATGGTCTCGGCGGGGAGTTCGAGGTAACGGGCGACAAGGCTGCGAACGAGTTCGAGAGCCGGCAATCCCGTGACGTCAACGTCGATGGGAACCGCGGGGCCGCCGTGCAGCGGGCCGGTGTTCGCCCGCGTGTCGCTACCGGTGTCGTACGCCCAGCCGTCTTCGGATACGGGCGCCAGCTCGCATGGGTTGGTAAAGAACGACGGTTTCCATTCGATATTGAACGGCCGCATAAAGCGGTCGGCGAAGAGCGACTCGTGCCGAACGGGTGCCCCGATGGCGAAAACCGCGGCTATCGCCTTCAGCGGGCCTTCCAAGGAATCGCCGCCGACGTCAAGGGCGATGGCGGGCGTCTCACAGTTGACCGCACAGAGCTGTCTGCAAATGTTTCCTGGCCCGATCTCGATCCAGAGATCGATCCCGTCATCGGCCGCCTTGATCGCTTCCATGAACCGGACCGGCGAGGTTAACTGCTTGGTCAGCAGCTCGGCAATGTTGCAGTCGGTCGACAGGGCCGCGCCGGTGACCGTCGACACAACATTGTGTCGAACGCTGTCGAATCTCTGGCCTTTCAGGACTTTGGAAAATGGTGCGACGACGCCCGCCATAGCCGGCGAATGAAAGGCGTGGGTCACGGGTAGCGCCGTGGCCTGGAGACCGTTCTCCTTGGCTCGCGCGACGACCTGTTGCACAACGGCATCGGGACCGGATATGACGGTCTGCTCCGGAGAATTCATCGCCGCAATGGCGACCGATTTATCGGCCATCAACGCCGCAACCTGCTGAGGATCACCGGCAATGCTGGCCATCTTGCCGCCGGGTTGGCTGCGCTCGTCCATGAGTCGGCCGCGAATGCCGGCCAGCGTTTGCAATGTTTCGCCGTCGAAAGCCCCGGCCCAGTGCAAGGCGACGAGTTCGCCGACGCTATGGCCGACCGCGATGTCCGCGGTGATGCCGAATCGTTCGAGCATGTAAAGACCGGCACGGGCGGAGGCAACGATGGCGCATTGGGCATCCCGGGTTGATTTCGGATCGGGAACGGCGGTTAATCCGAGATCGGAATAGAAGTCCCGGATAAAATCACAACGGCAGGCCAAGGCGCCGCCGTTGCTGTAGACGGGCGACGCCTGCCCTGGGAAAAGAAGCCCGATTCGCGGCGGTTGCTCAGAAGATACGGTGCCGAGGAATACATTGCGGCGCGAATCTGTCCGTTTCGTTTCACTGTCCGCAAGCCACTCGCAGAGGAGCGCGAGATTGTCGGCCAGCATCGCCGGGCGTGAAGCCAGGACCGCCGCCCGAATTGCGCCGGTGTGCAGATCACGTTGCATTGCGGCCGCCAGATCCCCGAGTTCGCACCAGGCCAGATTAGCCGCGATCCGCTGGACGCGTTCGACCTGGCTCAGCAGCGATGCATGATCGGGTTCGTCAAACAGAAACAGTTCGATGTCGTTCGGCGGACTGGTCACCACCGGCGCCGCAAGCGACGCCGGTGCCTCTTCGCCCGCTCCAGCCTCAATCACAATATGCGTATTGATGCCGCCGAATCCCATCGAGCTCAGACCGCACCGAACCGGCCGATCCGCCGGCCACGGCTCGGCGGTATGCGTGACGCGCAGTTGCGCGTTCGGCGACGTCAGCTCGTCATGGGGATAGAAACATCCGGTTGTCGGCGGTATCGTCCGATTCGCCGCTGCCATGACTGCCTTGATCAAGCCGGCGACGCCGGCGGCCGCCTTGGTATGGCCGATGTTGGCCTTGATCGTGCCGATGGCCGGCAGGGTCGACGGCGTCGTACCGGTGCCCTTTTCTTCCGGGGCCGTCGGCGCCGACTCCTGCAACGCCGCGCCGAGAGCGCGCAGTTCCGTCTCATCTCCAACCTTCGTTCCCGTCCCGTGGCCTTCGAAGTAAGAGACCGAACTGATGGGAAAACCAGCCTGCTGATACGCGCGTCGCAACCCCGTCAATTGGCCGCTTTCGGTCGGCCGCGTCAAACCGCCGCTGCCGTCGGAGGAGATGCCGCAGCCGCGAATGACGGCGTAGATGCGGTGCTTCCGGTCGACGGCATCATCTTCGCGCATTAGCACAACCATGCCGCAGCCTTCGCCGGGCAGAAAACCGTCGGCGTGCCGGTCGTAAACGCGCATCTCCCCATCGGAGAGGGCCAGTGTCTTGGCGAAGCCGACCAACTCGAACGGGTCGAGGCTGAGATCCACTCCCCCGGCAAGTGCAATGTCCAGCCTGCCCGAGGTCAGTGCGTCACAGGCATTCGTCATGGCGAGCAGCGACGAGGAACACGCCCCATCCACGGTGTATCCGCCGCCATGAAGATCGAAGAAATTGCAGATGCGGCCGGCAATTGTATTGGCCAGGCCGCCGGCCAGGGTATCCTCGCCCACTGGTGCAAAGGGTGACTTATAGCGCTGCTCGAGACGTGTGACGAACTGTCGCCGCTGTTCCGACGCCCATCCTTCGTCGCGAAGCGATGCGTCCACGATGCGCCGTACGTAGGGCCAGCGCAAGCGCATCAACTGCGCCCGTGAGAACTCGCCGGTGAGCGTGTTACCGATGATAACGCCGGTCGACTCATTGAGAAGTCCGTCGCCGGTGGTGAGGCCGGCATCTTCGAACGCATCAGCGGCAATGTCCAGCGCCAGCCAGTGGGTGAGGTCGGTGGATCGGTAGGTCGAACCGGAGATGCCGAAACGGGAACGGTCGAACTCGTAGCCCTCGATAACTGCTGCCTGTTCAACGTAAGTGCAATCGGGTCGCCCTTTGTCGGCCGAGCGATAATCCTCGAGACGCAGCCGCTCGGATGGGATACGCCGAAAGGCGCGGCGTTGCGCCAGAACATTCTCCCACAGTTCAACCGGCGACCGCGCGTCGGGATAGCGGCACGCCATGCCGACAATGGCAATACGCGTCGACGTCGGTCCCGAATTGTTTCTTCCCCCTGCCATCCGGACCCCCGTGTTCGTTAAAGAATCAGGAATGACGGCCCGTCTGTGGACGGGCCGTCATTCCTGATTCTTTTTCCATCGATCCTGAATTCTCTGCCGCCACACCTCGAAGGACGGGACCTCGTTGTCCGGCGGCAGATCGACCAGCATTTCGTCGGTGATCCCGGCCGCCGCTTCCGCCGAGCGCTGCCAGACCGTTTGACACGCCTGTTCCGTGTGATCCACTGGATTGCCCGCCCGGTCCCTTGCCTTGGCGGCAAAGGCAACGCCCAGGGCAAACTCCGGCTGAAACTCACCGGCTGCTGTCGTCAGATTACGAATCGCGCCCTCTCCAACACCGCCGGCATAGGCGACCGCCAGCCCGATGCCGGCCCAGAGATCCCGATGCCGATCGCTTTTAAAGCGATCGACAAGCGTTCGCGTACGGACGACCTCGGCACCCGCAACAAACCAGATACACCGCCCCAGCCCTTGATCGAAGGCACGACGCGCGTAACCCTGAAGGGTAGCCGGCGCGGTAGAGCCATCCATTGTGCGATCCGTGTGAAAATAGCCTTCGTGAAACCCGAAACCGTCGAGTAGCAGCCAGCGAAGTAGTGGATCATGGCGTGCCATAGCGTTCTCAAACGAACGCTTCAGCCGGGCCAGCGCCCAACCGGCGCCGATATGCGCCATGTATGCGTGACGATCACCCGGCCCGCGAAGAAATGCTTCGAATCGGTCCCGGTGCCACGGCGTCAGCACATCCCGCAGTGCCAGCGCCATGGCTGCACCTTCATAGGCAAATCCACGCCATTCGCAGTGAATCCTTTCCAATCGCTCCTCCAGTGCATGGATATCGTTTACTGCAATGGCCGCATTATAGCCGGCGATAAACGTTTCGCCGACCCGTTGTAGCCGCGCGCGCGCGGCCGCCGACGGGCAGTCGAACCCGCGACGGCTGAAGCTCGCCTCGTCCGGCGAAATGCTGAACAAGAGACTGCGTAAAGTAGCAAGTGCTGTCGTTAGCAACGGATTTGTCCAAATACTTCTGTATATTCCAATTCCACGACTTTTGTGTACCCCTCTACGTTTAGTATACCACATCCAAGAGAGTATTTCAAGTAAAATCTTGCCACGGATGGCTCCGTACACCGAAATTTACGCCTAATAAATATATTTAACTTATTTACAATTAGTTAGTTATGGAATACACCTATACCGAAAAAAGAGGTTGGATTTGCCCACCGTAGCATAGGTATCCTACCTGTGGTACCGAACGACAGTAGCGAGTCTCGGCAAATCCAACCGAGTTTTGCGGCTATAGAAGCCGACATTTTTTCTGCCAATTCTCTCCCGGGACGTCCATGTTTAGCCTTAATACGGGTGATCGCACTCCCACCTTCGGCCAAAACGCCGGTGACCAGTATATTGGACGCAAAATACGTACCTCCCGGACCAGCTGAGGCTAAAAAATGTGACAGACGTATTGGCGATTGCCAATATTTCGTCAGCCGACGGATGACGGATGGGGTTGGCGATTATAGCCTTCTCTGACCCTAACACCTAACACCGAAAATGAACTTAACCGGCTTCGCCGGGGCTTTTCTGCGCCCTCTTCGATCCCGCCCACCGCCCGCGCTTTCGCGCGGGCGGCCGATGAGGGGGGGGATGGGGTTGGCATCCGATTGTATCCGCCATTAACCCTCGCGCCTGTCCCGCATGCGGGATCGCAGGGGGCGTCAAAAATACAAATTCCTATACAATCAAGTTGCTACGCTACGTCCGCGACTCCGCGCGTCCAAATCCCAATCGATCGATTTCGTAATCGGTCTTTACGCCGAAGTAGATTACGAGTATTCGACGCCCATCGACAATACTTTGTCGATGGGTGTTGGCTAAGCGCCTATCAACCTTGACTCACGTCGTGCCGGTCACCTTTGACTTTTTCTTTCCTGACTTGGTTTTGTCTCTTACTTCCGACGTTGATTTCAATGACCCTGTCTTCGCCACCAGCATCATCCAATCGTCCCTGCGGAAGGTTACCACGATCCAGATGAAAACAGGGACGACAATGGTCGTCTCCAGATTCAAAAAGATGAATTGGTAAACATGGAACAAGGCATCGTGCCAGAACCGGCTGAGCACCATCACCTCGAGTTGTGTATTTTCGTTGAACTGCCAGAGAATCTCGAGCGCCAGCTTGAAGGCGATGAAACCGTTTGTTAATATGAGACCCCACAGCAGCGCCCAGCCGCGGCGCGCTCGCGTAACGGGTGTCGCCAGGATCAAGGCAATGAACAGCGCCGTTGGTAGATAGCCAAAATCCCGACTGCTGATTTTTGATTGCCGAATGGCCACCATACTCCCCGTCTGCTGGGCTGCCTCCAACATTTGGCGATTCGTGAGGATCAATTTTGTCGTGAAAATAGTCTCACCAGCTTCATGAAACGGTTTTAATTCAACGACACCCCCGGGTACGAATGACCCGGGAATCAGCTCGCCGCTGGCACGAAAGAATTTGGCGTACGCTTCATTCAAGCCTGGCCACGGTAAAATGAGCAGCACGTAGACGACCCCGAACGTAAAAATAAACACGACAATCGGTTTCGCACGCCCGCGCAAAATTGCGAATTTCCTTTTTTTCAATTTCACAGCGTGGCGGCCAACCAGGTGGAAGGTGGAAGGTGGAAGGTGGAAGGTGGAAGGTGGAAGGTGGAAGGTGGAAGGTGGAAGGTGGAAGGTGGAAGGTGGAAGGTGGAAGGTGGAAGGTGGATAGGTCGCGATCTGAGTTCCAGCGTCTAACGCGATGTTTGCAAAGGCGTTCTCCATTAGCATGCGACATACCTTGGACGGATATTCTCCCTCCACCGCGCGCCGCGCGCCGTAGCCTTAGCGGAAAGGCGGGTCCACCCTCCACCTGCATAGGCGTTAAGCGCGAAACTAATACCAATCTCGTTGGTAATAGTTTATAACATGCTGATATAACGTTAGTAACGTGGAAGTTCGAACATCAAATATCTAATTTCCAACGGCGCGCAACGCCACTTTTTTTGCGGGACCCGCGAAAAAACTAGTTACTACCCATCATCTCATTTGTGCTTCCCTCCTCTCGATCCCGGGTTGCCCAGACGATCCAGAAAGCCCAGGAAACAATGGCAAGCAGTATGAATATCACTTGCCACACATCGGCGTGCATGACTTCAAACGCTTTCCGATAGTACACCCCGGTCAAAAAAAGGCTGACAATCCGTAACTGATTGACCACCTGCAGAAACAAGGTCCCAATCAGGATACCGGGAATCTTCGGTGAAAAGCGCGCTGGATAGGAAAGAACGGCGGCCACAAAAAGAGCATTGGGCTCGATGGCATCGCAGCCGCGATGGACGCTGATAGAAAATTGTGACGACGAGATATACTCGCCCACGGCAGTCGTGCCCTGGCCGCATAGGTTCAGAACGGCACTCGAGGCCTCGGCATTGAAACGGACAATGGCCGGGTGGACGTGGAAGATGTAGTAAGGTACGTACGTGACGAGGTAAAAGAGTCCTATCAAAACGCCAAAGAGAACCACAAACCTCATGACCGGATTTTTTTCGTACCACCAGCGATCCCACCACCGCCTCAGGTTTCTTAGATAGAGATTCTCAGTCCGGTGCTTCGCACGCCGTTCCCTCTTGCGTTCGGATCCTGTTTTTTTGTTTTTTTGTTTACTCATTGGGCAGGGCTGTTTAAAAAATTATAACGTGTTGATGGATAGCACGTTACCATTGCTAACGGCACATAGGTCCGTCACCGACATCCAAAGTCAGCCTCAATGCAGATAAATGAACTTATATCTCCAGCCTGCGGCTAGCCGTCTCGTCCTCCTTTTGGAGTAACCCGGCTCAGGGTGCGATTACCTATGGCCGCAATACTCGGTTGGATGTGCCGAAAATCGGTACTGTCGTTCGCTAGCGCGGGCAGAATGCCTGTGCTACGGTGCGCAAATCCAACCGAGTTTTGTGGGCCGTAGGCGATTACGGCATACCCGTGTTCCTAGAGCGCTGCTCAAGCTATCCGTCGGCTGACGGATTGACACGCCGTTGGCGCTCATAACATATTCGATATAAACGCATTGTATTTCTTGAAACAGACCTGCTCATTGGACAGTACCGCATCATGCGGACTCTACCGCAAAGGCGCCCCGTGAAACTCTGCGACCAGGCCTCTTTCCTCAGAGTCATGCAACAGGTCGCCATTGGTATAAAAAGATAGCGCAGAAATTATAAAATTTCTGCGCTATCGTGTAAACAAACTCTCCGGATTATCGTTTTCAAGCTGTCTCTGACAGCTATAAATTCGAAAATACCGTTTCCTCCTCGGGGTTGGCCGGGGAATGGGCTTGATCCCATTCCCCGGCATCATTCTCTTCACAACGTTTTCACCGCTGTCCGGCCGCCGTCCCTAGTCGCCGGTTCGTTGCGCCATCACGATCCACAGGTGCACCATGTACGCAAAGATCACGGCGCTGATGACGCTGCCCACTATGTCGCGGACGGCCAGATGCCCGAAAGCCAGAATCGCCAGCACCCAGCCCAAGGCCACGGCTGCGAACGTCGCCAACAGGACCTTGGCGAATACGTCCGCAACAAACAGCGGTGTTGGACTCCCATCCATCACGCGCGTGTGCCTCGGCGCGAGACAACCAACCGACCGCGGGCAATGGCGATGGTCGCTATGGTCAGCAGCAGCAGTGTCAGGATGATCACACCCCATTCAGAGACCGTGGGCACAGGCTCTTGCGGCGGCCCGACGCAA
>CAUZRT010000129.1:0-9308 GCA_963582235.1 Lentisphaeria bacterium | reverse complement strand
TAAGGAACCGAGTTAATGCTCCATCCCAAATCTCGACTGGTGACCCGGCACGTAGGCTTCCTCTGTATCATGGCAACAGCCGTGACCGGTGTTCAAACCGCCTCTGCGACATTCCCCATTCGGTCCCGGCAAATCGGCAGCGTCACGTATGTGAACGTTTACGACGTCGCCCGCTATTATGGTCTGAAAGTCTATTTCTCCGGTGATAAAGTCAACCTCTACAGCCGGGAGTCGGGCAACAGTTTGCAGTTGGATATCGGCCGGCGCGCCGCCATCATCAATGCCGCCGTCTGCCATCTGTCCTTTGCTCCAGCGATGAACGGCAACACCGTGATGCTATCCGCGGCCGATTTCACAAACATTGTCGACTCGATCCTGCGGCCGGCTTCCCTGCCCCAGCACCGCGTCCGCAAAATTGCGATCGATGCCGGGCACGGCGGCATTGATAATGGGGCACGCGGGCGGCATCACCTCGAGAAGGACATTAATCTTAAATTGGCCAGGCTGCTCAAGTCCCGCCTCGAGGAAATCGGGTACAAGGTGAAACTGACGCGATCCAACGACACTTTCATCAACTTGTCGCATCGCTGCAAGATCGCCCGCAAATGGGATGCCGACGTCTTTGTAAGTATCCACTGCAACGCCACGGGCAAGTCCGGTGTGCACGGCATGGAATCGTTCATTTTGTCACCGGTGGGTACGCCGAACACATCCGAGTACAAGATTAATGGTGAACGCACATCCGGCAATGCTTTCGACAGTCTGAATGCGCGGCTGGCGTATGAGATTCACCGTCATCTGCTGGCAGAAACTGGCGGGCGGGATCGCGGGATCAAACACGAACGGTTTTTGGTCTTGCGTAAGGCCCCTTGCCCGGCGGTCCTTGTGGAGACGGGCTTTTTATCCAATCCCACGGAGGAAAAAAAGCTTGGGGACCCCGTGTATCAACGCCGTATTGCTCGCAGCATCGCCACTGGTATCGCCGCCTATGTGCACGCCATCGACGATGACGCCGGCCAGGAATTGTCGCAGGCATCCGTTAAGAAGCGGTGATTGGGGATTTCGGATTGGCAGTAGCCCGACGAAGTCCGACGGCTGACGGAGCGAAGTCGGGGGGGGATTGCGGATAACACTTTCCACTTAATCTTTCCCCGTAATCGATGCGTCCGTCTTGACCTTGGATCGGATTGGCGGATACGGTGGCTAGGAAGATCGGGGTGATGAGCCAACCCTTGGACGGTCCCGCGTGCATTCGCTGTCATGAAACCCCGACGATTCGACCTCGCCGCGATCTTCCCTGGACTCAGAATAACTGCAATACCTTCACTCCACCGTGCTGCCGGTCGCTGCAGCGACGGAGCACTCGAGAACTTCGAAGACGGGCTGAGGATCGGAGAAGCCCTTGAATAAGATCTCCCCGCAACCGACGGTTTCCATGCGATCTTTGATGTGTTCATGGGTGCTTTGGGCCATTAGGATCTGGCCACCCTCCGCCTTACTGCAGAGTCGGGCCGCAAGATTCGTCACATTGCCGATGGCGGCATAGTCCCGCCGGCCCTCGAAGCCCACGATTCCCAGCGCCGCCTCACCGCTGGCCACGCCGATTCCCAGACCTAGATCATAGCCCTTCACGGCCCATGATTCCCGCAGTGATTCGACTTCCTCGCTGATTTCGATGCACATTTTCACTGCCTGCAGTGCATGGTCCGGCATCGGTTCCGGGTCGCCGAGAAATACCATCAGCCCGTCGCCGGTGAAACGCTCGAGGGTCCCGTCGTGACGAAAAATGATCGGGCCGACAACCTCATGGAGGTCGCGAATTGTCTGAATCACTTCACCCGGCGTCGCCGTCTGGGCGAAACTGGTGTAGTTGCGAAGGTCGAGAAAGACGACAGTGATTTCGCGACGATGTTCCTTGAGAATATTCTCGGCATTCTCCGATATGATGGTATCAACAATTTGCGGTGAAAAGAATCGGCGCAGACGATTGACGCGTTCCAGTTCCTGAACCTGCTCCTGCACTTTTTTCTCGAGCGTGTTGTTGATGTCATCCAACCGGCGATTGACTTCCAGCAGCATCACCTGCGTATCGCGAATGCGCAGCATCGACCGCACGCGGGCCAACATCTCCATGTAATTGTAGGGCTTAGCCAGATAATCGTCGGCGCCGACGCCAAATCCCTTGACAATGTCCTCGGTGGCCGAATTCGCGGTGACGAGGATAATAGGTATCATCATCGACTCGGGATTCTGCTTGAGTTCGGCACAGACCTCGAGGCCGTCGACATTCGGCATATTGACGTCGAGCATGATCAGGTCCGGCTTCTCCGCCAGGGTCAGGCGAATGGCATCTTCGCCGTTGTAAGCGCATATGGTCTCGAAACCCTTAGCACGCAGATGGGCCTCGAGAATCTTCACATTCGACGGAATGTCGTCGACCACCAGAACCGAATGGGCGCCGTGATCGTCCATGGTGGCAAGGACATCGACGCTGCCCTCTTTTGTCTCGCCATTACCCAATGTTAAACCCTCACAACAGATCGGCCGCCTCATCGGTGCCAGAATTTCAATCAGCAACAAACAAACTTTGACAATCGTCCAGCAACCACGTCGAACTCCATTTCCATGACTTTAATGCGCTTCGTTCGCGACTGTTCACCACTGATGATCACCACACCGGCCCGATTGACGTCCAGGATCTTCGCCAGATACCGGCGAAGTTCATTGTTCGCCTTGCCGTCAACGGCTGGCCGTGCCACTCCGATCTTCAGGGCGCCGTCGTGAATTCCCGTGATTCCCGTATTTTTCGCATTGGCCTGTATACGCGTTTTGATGACAGTGCCGTCATCACGTGCTTCGAGAAATATCGGGGGAACCATTGCTCCGAATTGCTTCGCAAAAAGTGATCCAGGAAGTAAAGGGTCTGCTACGCCCGCGAGTGTTACGAAAATATCGGATTGGTCGGGTAAGTTGTCCAATGTGGCGCCGCCTGATGAAATCGTGCCGCATCACCGGCCGCAGGGCATCGGCACCTGCACAAAAATTGTGCGCCGGATCCCGGGGATCACGAACCAGGATTCGGATCCCTGCCGTCGGACTCCGCATCGTCCGCCGGCTCCTTGGCATTGTCATATTCCGGCGCACTGCCGGTGGGCGGCGCACTGCCGGTGGGCGGCGCACTGCCGGTGGGCGGCGTGTCGTCGGCGGCGGTAAGTTCGACAGCGGCGCCTTCTGCCTCCCCTTCAATGGATGATGGCGGCACGGGCATTTCCGTATCAGGGCTCGTCACCGCGCCCGCCTGCCGCCCGCCGGCATGGTCGCCATCCGCAAGCACCGATTCACCGCCGTTGCCGCCGGCCGCCGGCACTTCCCCGTTACCGCCAGCCGCTTCCGGCTCGTCGATTTTGAACCCCAAAAGCGTCTTGATAGAGACGGCATCCATCGTCTCCTGTTCGAGAAGTGCCTGCCCCAGCGACCGCAATTGGTCCTCATTGTCGTCGAGCAACTGCCGCGCCCGGCCGTGCACATGCTTGATTATCCTGCGGATTTCCATGTCGATCTCGCGCGCCGTGATTTCACTGTAATCCTCGGAACGCGTTATATCGCGCCCCAAATATATGTGATCGCCACGATCGCCATAATTCAGGAGACCCATCTTGTCACTCATGCCCCATTCACAGACCATGCGCCGCGCCAGGGTGGACGCCTGCTTGAAGTCCATGGCAGCACCGCTGGTGATATCCTCGAAGATGATCTCCTCGGCGCAGCGTCCTCCCATCAGTACGGTCAATTCATCGATGATCTCGGTCCGGGTTTGTGTGTAACGGTCATGTTCCGGCAGATTCATGGTAGCGCCGAGATAGGCGTTGCCGCGCGGAATGATCGTTACTTTGTGCAGGGGTACGGATTTCTCACAATGCAGGCCGACAAGCGCATGGCCGGCTTCGTGATAGGCGGTGACCGCTTTTTCATGTTCGTCAATAATTCGGCTGCGTCGCTCCTTGCCCCAGCAGACCTTGTCGCGGGCCTCTTCGAGATCCGCCATGGTGATTGCCTTCTTGTCGACGCGGGCGGCGAGCAACGCGGCTTCATTGACGAGATTGGCCAGATCCGCCCCGCAGAATCCCGGCGTGCCGCGGGCTATCACCGTGAGGTCGACCTCCTCGCTCATCTTGACCTTCTTGACGTGGACATTGAGGATCTCCAAGCGACCTTTGACATCCGGTAGATCGAGGTTGATCTGACGGTCAAAGCGGCCGGGACGCAGCAAGGCTGGATCGAGGACATCGGGCCGATTGGTCGCCGCAATGACAATGACGCCCGACTTGCCTTCGAACCCGTCCATTTCCACCAGCAAGGCATTCAGGGTCTGCTCGCGTTCGTCATGACCGCCGCCGATACCGCTGAAGCGGGAGCGACCGACGGCATCAATTTCATCGATGAAGATGATACAGGGCGCATTCTTTTTGCCCTGCTCGAACATGTCCCGGACACGACTGGCGCCGACGCCGACGAACATCTCGACGAAGTCCGAACCACTGATGTTGAAGAAAGGCACATCAGCTTCCCCGGCGATCCCGCGGGCCAGCAGTGTCTTGCCGGTACCCGGCGGTCCGACCATGAGCACGCCTCTGGGTATCTGGCCGCCAAGCCGGCGAAACTTATCCGGGTCTTTCAAAAAATCGATGATCTCCTCGACTTCCTCCTTGGCTTCCTGAATACCGGCGACGTCGGCAAAGGTGACCTTCTCCCGCAACTGGCTGAGCCGGGCGCGGCTCTTGCCGAATTGAATCGCGCCCTTGCCGGCATTACGAATCTGGCGTGCAAAGAGCACATAGATGATGATGACCAGCAGGACAATGGGGAGGATGGAAATAAGCAGGCCGCGAAGGAGGTTGGACTCGGTCTTGACTCTGCGCTTGACACCGCTTTTGACGATCAATTCGTCCAACCGGTCGGTGTAGATCACTGGAACCTTGTATTGCCGCACTTCGCGCTCGTCTTCCATCGTGTAGTCACCGACGATCGTTGTGCTACCCGAGCCGGGATCGATTTTAATCAGCACATCCCGGATCATATTTTTCGCCAGCAGTGCTTCGAACTCGGAACTGTTTAATTCGTCACGATCATCGGTGCCTTTGAAGACATACAACAGGAGCGGGATCGCGAAGATGATCATAATCCAGATAACAAAGGTCTGTACCGGGGGCGGTGGGACTTTCATGTCCGCTTTTCGTCCGCGATTACCTTCGCCGTCGCCCTCAGGGTGCTTTTTGTTGTTCCGCTCTTCCGGCATTCTCAGATTCCTGTTGTTATTTCCGGGGCAGTCTTATGACCCGCCGGCGGTGTCACTATACATCTCATTCTCATACTATACCGGTAGGATGGTCGTGTGGCAAGACGGCAGACGCGAGGCATGCATTGAATACTCAGCGTACTCGCCCGCGACGCCGTTCGGCGATGGCGGCCATACCCGACGGCACACGGCACTCCAAGCCGAACCGAAACCGATGGCCACGGTCCAAAAGCAGACGTGCGCATAAATTTACTACCCTTTCCCGTCGGTCTCTCGCACCGCTTCGTCAACCCGATGCCAGGCCGCGGGAGCGAACAGTCGATAGGTCAATTTATACGCAAGTTCAGCGAATTAAACTCAATAGCAGCACCGGCCGCCGCCGCTACCCGCCGATATTCAAGTAGCGATCAAAACTCCCGAATCAAAGGTTCGGCGTCGGGCCGGATGATGCGCCACCGACGTCATCACGGATTTCCCATTAACAGCCCTTTCAATAATACCGCCCCCAGTATGATCACGATCATGAGCAGCAACCCGATGACGCTGCCCAAGAGGAGTTTAGCTTTTGCATGCTTTCCCGTTTTGCCGCCGGAATCGAACGGACTGAAATTGGTCATTTTTTTAACCTGAATGCCGCCGGCCGTCTCCTCGAGATCGATGTTTGTCCGGGTACTGAAAACCGATGACGGCGACTGATCCTCGCAGTCGAACATGATTTCAATGCCGCCCACCTGGAGAATGTCACTATTTGACAGCTGCTGCTCCGTTATCCGGACGCCGTTGATTCGCGTGCCGTTGGTACTGCCGATGTCGCGGACGAGGTAGGTCGCGTCTTCGTTGCGGACCACCTCGCAATGCCGCCCACTGACCGTTGCGTCGGGAATGCAGATACTCTCCTGTTCGCCACGGCCAATGGTGTGGACGTTGTCGGTCAGTTCAAAGGTCTGGCCGCGGAACTGCTCAGACAAAATGATCAGTTTGGGAACGGTTGTCATAGTCTCACAGGTTGATTTGGTTTATGTAGGCAGGCGTAATGCCAAATCGACAAGGTCCCATAGCTCCGGCATAACTAATATAAGACACGCCGCCGCGCGTGTCAAAATGACGGATGACGAACTTTTCAAAATGTCTGTCGGCAACTGTTGGATGCTGCTAGAAACCATCGGCCGGTCACATCACCGGCAACGGTCTCAAAATATCCCGGGAGGGACTGTGATGCCACACCTGCGAACTGCCGGTTCTCTCTAAATAACAAAAACTAAGATTTTGGTAATATTCAAGCAGAATGATAAAAATAAATGCTCTCTTGTTATTTGACGCATCCGGGATGGCGGTTATAATGAAATGACGTGTACGGATTTGTCTTGCCGTATGCGCGAACCACCTTCTCACGCCTACGTCCATCAGTTGGCCAACTCGATGGCCAAGCTCTCGGTTCTTTGCTTCCCGGGGATCGGCCGCGGTGTCCTCCCGGCCGTAACCGCTCGTTCGAGCCCACCGAACCGGGCTGCTGCCGCCATTCGCAGTCGCTGTGTTGCGACAACGCTGTAGAGGCATCGGTTACGCCGTTGCAGGACAAATCGCCGATGCATACTTCTCAATCACGCCCTGGGGCGCCGCCGCCGCGACTTCTCGCGGAAGCTAAGACCGTTCATCATGTCTTCCGGTGCGAGGTTGGCGAACCCGCCGTACGGCATGCCCGCAAGCGGCTCGTCCGACGGGTTCGCGAACGACCGGCACTGCGCACGCCTGCCGTGCCGGAAATCAGCTCACCGGTCCCAACGACCTGTGAGGAAGCCTATACTACACGTATGCTGCCCGCAAGTTCACGAGATCCCCGCCAGGGCACAACCAACAGAGGATGTCCCGCCCGATGACTAAAGGTCAAATTATTCGCAGCAGTGCAGCCGTCGTTTGTGTCGCCGTGATTGTCGGTTGTACGACCCCGCCTAAATTGAATGGTTACTATCAACAGGGCGGCAACATTCATTCTGCCGACGATGCCAACGGCGCCGCCAAAGATCGCCGATCATCCAAGAACGATGGGATTTGGACACCGGAAGCGACGCCCGTGCGCTACACCCCCGAGACTGACCCGATAGCTGAAATACACACCACGAGCCTCGATGGGGAGTGGAGCGATACCGATACCTCATTGCCGCCCCCGCCCGACGCCGGGACGGAGATCAAAGATCGCCGCTGGCAGCCGATTTACTTCGCCTACGACCAAAGCTTCATCGGCCAGACCGAGCGCCGGAAAATCGAAACCCTGGCCGACTATCTGACGAACAACCGTGAGTATCACCTGGTTGTCGAGGGCCATTGCGACGAACGCGGCAGCGAGGAGTACAATCGCGCTCTCGGGGAAGCCCGGGCCCTCGCCGTCCGCGATTATCTGCAGGCCCTCAATGTTGGCGCCGACCGAGTCAAGACGATATCTTATGGTGAGGAACGCCCCTTGGATCCCGGCAGTACCGAGACCGCCTTAGCCCTCAATCGGCGCGCCGAGTTTGTTATATTGCTGCCAAAGGATTAATTAGACTACGCGACAATGGAAACCTGATTCGATCGAATCGGGTCCGTTATCGGCCACCGTGTCGAGTGTCCTGTCTCTCAAATACCGCGGACAATGACGCGAGGTATTTTAGATGTTCAGGTGCGTCGCCAGCAATAAGGCGATGTTGTCGTCCCGCATGCGGAATCGTTTGCCGTCGGCGCCTTCCGCATGCGGGAGGCGTAAGACCCGTCGTCCGCCAGCTGGCCGAGCCGGCACGTATCCCCACCCGTACGGGTTTTGGACACCGGATCGAGCCAACCTCACTCAGCTGCGAAATAGGGGCCAATCATTGCCAACGCTATTTGAGAGACAGGACACTTGCGAGCAATTCAATCGCCCCATGGATAAGACCTGCCCATATTGCTCGGGCCCGTTTTCCGCGGACATGCGCATCAACGACGCTATAATTCGTTGCCCGCATTGCAATAAGATCAACATCATCCTTGCCTACGACGGCGACGGCTGCTTTCCTTTCGGCGAATATCGCATCCTCGACGAAGTCGGACAAGGCGCCAACGCCATCGTCTGCCGCGCCAGGAAACCGCCGGGCGACGAGATTTACGCCGTCAAGCTGTTCTATTCGGAAAAGGATGTCGCTTCGCATGCGAAGCGGGAGTTCGTGCGGGAAATCGACTTTTCATGCGATGTCGTCCATGACAACATCGTTCGCACCTTTGGCGGCGGCGAAGAAATGCAGGTGTTGTATTTGCAGCTCGAATATGTCGATGGCATGAACACTGCGCAGTATCTGGATTACTACGGGCCGATGAAGCCGCTGGAGGCGATGTCGGCGGGTATTTATGTCGCCTACGCACTGGACTTTGTGTGGGCAAATTACATGGTGATTCACCGCGATGTGAAACCGCAGAATATCCTCGTGGATAAAGAAGGGTATGTGAAGGTGTGCGACTTCGGTCTGGTAACGGCGCATGAAACCGCTGTGGTCGATACCAGCGCCGTCGAAGGTACCCCGTACTATCTGAGCCCCGAGAGTGTGACCCAGGACGCATATCAGGACAACCGCTCCGACATTTATGCCCTCGGGGCAACACTGTTTCACCTGATCGTCGGCGCACCCCCATTCGATTACGATTCCCTGCCCGAGGTCGTTAATGCGCGGCTGACGGAAGACCCGCCGGATGTCCGTGACAGCCGCCCGGACGTTGACGAAAACGTCGCCATGGTCATTATAACCATGATGGCACGGGACCCTGACGACCGCTACGTCACCGCCTATGAATGCCTCGAGGATATGGAACGGGCCAAAGCCGGCCGGCGACCGGTCTTGGTCGACAAGTCGCGGGAAAAGGTAAATAAGTGAGAGCCATCTACGCCTTTTCGGGTGACCCCATCACCTACGGCCACATCGACATCGTCAAACGCGCAGCGCGTACCTACGACGAGGTGGTCGTGGCCATCGGCGAGAACCCCGAGAAAACAGGGCAATACCTTTTT
>CAUZRT010000128.1:0-9359 GCA_963582235.1 Lentisphaeria bacterium | reverse complement strand
GATGCCGAGCTCGAATCAGAGGCCGCGACCGTCAACGTGATCGTCATAGAAATCTCCCATGTGCCCGTCGTCAACGGCGATGCCTACAGCACCGATGAAGATACCGACTTGGAAATCGTGGCCACGGTCAACGGTGTCCTGCAGAACGACACCGACGGGGATAACGATTCGTTGACCGCACTCTTTGAGTCGGAGCCGGCCAATGGCACGCTCACATTCAACTCGGACGGTACCTTCACCTATTCCCCCAACCTCGATTCCAATGGTGAAGACAGTTTTACCTACACCGCTACCGACGGCTTCAATGTCTCGGCACTGGCGGTTGTCAGTATTTTTGTCAATCCGATTAATGATGCGCCGGTGGCTGTCGACGATTTTGCCATAATCAATCAGGATACGTCGGCTGTCATCGATCTGACGGGAAATGACGAGGATGCCGAAAATGACCCGTTGGCGATCAGTGCCCTCAGCCAACCTGCAAATGCTGCTGTCGTTATCAACAACGGTACCGTCACCTACACGCCGGCGCCCGGTTTCATCGGCGACGATACGTTCACCTATTTTCCGTTCGACGGCACGTTGGCTTCAGCCAGTTCGGCAACAGTTACGGTGACCGTGCGACCGACCGTGCATATTCCGGTGGCACTGCCCGATCAGTACGAGGTCGATGAGGATACGGAACTGATGGTCACGTCGATAACTAACGGACTTCTTGGTAACGACAGCGATGAGGATGCCGGTACAACCCTGACGGCCGAGCTTGTTACCCAGCCGAGCAGCGGCACGATGAATCTGAATGGCGATGGCACATTCACCTTCACGCCGGCAGACGACTTCAGTGGAGACGTCACCTTTACCTACCGCGCCTCCGATGGCGGCAATCTGTCGAACGTGGTCACCGTCACCATCGCCGTTAATCCCATTAACGATCCGCCGACAGCGGGCGATGACAACGATATCGCCGTCGATGGCCTTGCCAAGACCATCTTTGTCCTTGAAAACGACACGGACATTGATACAGGCAATAATATCGGTTTGGTTATTTCGGCGGTCACATCTCCGGCAAACGGCGAGGCCAAAATCATGCCTACCGGACGCGAAATCAGTTATAAGGCAAACAATGATTTCAGTGGGCTGGACATGTTTGCCTATGTCGTCACCGATTTCAACGGCGGTAATGCGACCGCAACGGTGACTATATTGGTCTTTCTGGACAATGTGCCGCCGGTGGCGAATGATGACGCGGAGACGACGCCAGAGGACGCAGACATCGACATCGACCTTGTCGCCAATGACAATGATGTGGATGGTACGATCGACGCTGGTACGGTTACGATCACACAGGCCCCGGTCAATGGGAATTTGCAGGGTCCGGATCCCGTCACCGGTGTCGTGACTTACTCGAATCTTGCGAACTTCACCGGCACAGACACCTTCACATACATCGTCGAAGATACCGATGGGGCGGTATCGAATGAAGCTACCGTTACGGTGACTGTCGTCGGCATAAACGACCCACCGGTTGCCTTGGAAGATGCCAGAATCACGGGTCAGGACTTGCCGATCAACATCGACGTCATAACCGGCAGCGATGCCGATGTCGATGGGGATACGCTGACGATCACTGGGGTGACGCAGCCGGCCAACGGCAGCGTCGTTGTCGTCACCGAATCGATAGTGACCTATTTGCCGGATTCGGGTTTTGCCGGTGTCGACAATTTCAGCTACACGATTTCCGACGGCAACGGCGGCACCGACACGGCCACCGTTACTGTTGCTGTCAAGGCTCCCGCGTCACAGCAGGTGGTCACCGTTATTATCGGCTTTGATAAGACCAGTGTCATTGTTACCGATTCCTTTGACGTGTTGGTCTTCGTCCAAGAGGATACGGTGGCTGCCATGGGATTCATGAGTGGTCCGATTGACCTTACCTACGATCCATCATTCGTTGGGTATAACCCTGCAAACCTGCCATTCGATGCTGCCGATCTGATGGAGCCTCCATACGATAATAACCAGGGCGGTACGTTGGCCGCGACGCAGATCACCGACTTGACCGGTGACGACACTTCCGGAGGCCCAACCTTCGGAGGCGATGGTGTGCCCGTGCTCTATGCCAGAATCTCGTTCCTGGCGAATGACCTCGGCACTGCTTTGTTCGGCTCCGTAGCCGCTACTAATGGTTCGGGCTTGACCATCGAATCTCTCCTCGAAGTGTTGCCTGTCGATATCTGTTACCTGGCAAACTCGATTGAGATCGTGCCCAATCCCGGCGACTTCAACAACGACCTGGTTATCGATCTCGTCGACTTCGCGTTGTTTTTCCCGGCACTGGGGTCATCCACCGGCGATCCCCTGTTTGATGATCAGTTTGACTTCGATGGCGACGGTGATGTTGATTTCAACGACTTGACGGCCTTCGTGGCGTTGATTGGGACGACGTATGGTGCACGCGGGACCGGCGGTGTTAACGGCCGTGAGACCATGGCGAAGGTACGTCTGGAAGGACCGCCCGATCCCGTCAGGGTCGGCGACGTCTTTCAGATTCGCGTCTTTGTTCAGGAGGACACCGAGCAGGCGGTGGGATTCCGCGGCGGGCCGTTCGACCTGACCTTTGATGACGCGCGAGTGGCTTACCATGGCGGCTTCGATACGGCCAACATTATCCAGCCGCCGTTCAACTCGATCGCCACCAACGGCGGCCTGCAGGCCGGACGCGTTAATGAACTAGCCGGTGTAACTGTACAGGACAATCTCGGTGACGGCAGCCCGGTCCTCTATGCCGTCTTGACGTATGAGGCGACCGCGGTCGGCACCGCCGCATTCAGTGCCGCCGCCGGTGAAATAGGATTTGCCCTGAGCCCGCCGGCCGGGCACGTCGCCGTCGGCGATGTCGCGTACGGCGACGTCGTGACGGTCGATATCCTCGAGGCGGGTGGCGGCGGCGGCGTTGACGAGGGCTGGCGCTTGGCCATTGCCGTCAACAACGCGCCGGTACCAGAGGTGTTTCTCGGCATCGGGGCCGGCGCTACGGATCTCTACGACAGCGGCATCGACTGGTTTGCCTTTCCGGGTAGCTCACCCGGACAGAATAATGCGGACGTGGTTTTCGAGATCGAGACGACCGATCTGCTCCGCGACATCCGCGGATTTGCGAACGCCGCATTTTGGCTCCTGCGAGCAACAGCCGCCGCCGCTGAGGACACCGTCTTGAGCTGGGACTCGAGCCGGGTACCGGAGGGCGGACTGCTGTTGCGGGAACTGGCAGGAAACGGCAATCGTGGCGAAGGCGGCGTCAGCCTCGATATGGCCGAAGAAAATTCCGTCACTGTGCCGGCCGGCGACATCATGCTGTTTGAGATCACCTTCGGCGGTGTCGCGTTCGAGATGATACTGTACAACGGCTGGAACCTGGTTTCGGTCCCGATTCAGCCCGTCAATGCGGGGATTGACGCATTGTTCGGCAATTCAGCGGGGCAACAGGTCTGGGAGTCCGATGGCGTCGTATACAACCAGGCCGATGTAATGGAAACAAAGAAAGCCTACTGGGTTTTCCGTCTCGGCGATGAAGTCACCATTACCATTCACGGCACCCTCGTCGAAGACACCGCCATGGCCTTGAGCGCCGGCTGGAATATGGTGGGCGCCGTCGCCGATCCGCCGTTCAACAACCTGCCCACGCCGCTGGACGTGAATCCGCCGGGATCGCTCGAACCGCCTATCTGGATATTCGACGGTGAAATTTATATCCCTGTCGATACCCTAATCCCCGGCTTCGGTCACTGGATCCACGTCAACCAGGATGCCGAGATCCGATGATTTTCGATTCGCAATCGGAAATCCTAATACGGCACGAAAATGTTGTAGCGTGCCGCCAATTCGTCGATTTGCGGCTGCAGATCCGGCGAATTCCTTATGGTGCGTTCGCTGACGAGATAGTAAATCTTCTGGGCTGCCCATCGCAGGGCAAGGTCCGAACCGGCAGGCGCCGCCTCGTCCAGCCGCTGACGAATCACGAGTTCTTCCTTAGTGCCCTGCTTGTTCCTGCCGATGATCTGAATCCCGATTTCGTCCGTAGCCGCCGGAAACCGGCCGAAGACGGTCAGGGGATAATTCCGAAAAAGGTGCGGTAACTCTCTCGGATACACCTCCTCCGTCAGTTCGCCCGTGATCCGGCATTCAAGATCGGCAACCAGGATTTCAGAGAGTCCGCCGACGTAACTCACTAGCGCTGTGCGGGAATCCCGGGTGCGCTGCTCATGGAGGCTCAAGCCCCGGTTCTTGTAGGACAGCAGATCCATGAGAAAGAGATTGCTTTCCTCGCCGACACTGAATGCAAAAATAGAGCCGCGCGACGTATTTTCGCGAATGATGCGGTGGATAAACTCGTTGTCGGCCAGTTTCAATCCTGTTGTCGACACGCCGTCGGTGAGCAGAAAGATCATGTACGGGCGTTCCGGCGCCTCGATCGGCGCCGCCACATAGGGCGCGAGCCCAGCATAAACATCCGTCTTGCCGCCCGATCGCAGGGAGTCGATGAACTTGACGGCCTGCGCGAGGCTTGCCGGCGTCGGTGCCTCGAAGCGGGCGAACAGCGGCCGCGGCTTGTCGCGGAACGCAACGATGTTGAAACGATCATCCGGACGAATGTACTCCAGGGCCTGTTGCATGCCCTTCTTGAATTCTTTGAGCTTTTGATACTTTATACTGGCCGAAGAGTCCACAATAAACAACAGATCCTTCGGGATGCTCTCAATCCGCGCACCGGATTTCTTGGCCGAGATATCAATCTGGAAGTAGCCGCCGTCGACCTTCTGGTCCCGATAGACACTGACGACGACATCAAGATCGGAATCAAGAATGTTGGTCTCCGAAGTATCGGTAAGACCGGTATCCGGTACCTCGATTTCAGGCGCCGGTATCGGCATGGCCGGTGCCGGAAAATCCACGACCTTCCGACCCGGGATCTTCAGACGCATACCCAGTTCGACATTCTCTGTGTCGTAGCCGCCGCCGCCCGGCTTTGGCGAAACGATCGACGGCACGATCGTTTCGCGCAGTAAATGACGCTTGATCACCGGTATGTAGCGGCGATTTGGCAATTTCCACCGCCTGGGCGGCAGGTTGATCGCTTTAATGGCAAGGATTTCCGGCGGTGGCGAGGTGCGTGGCCCGTGGTAGTTCCGCTCCGCCCTCGGAAGTTCCTTGCGCAAATTGCGACCCAGGCGCGTTATGACCGGTTTCAGCCGTGGTTTCGGCTTTTTCTCCAGGCCCGCGGTCTCGAAGAGTTTCGTCAGTTTCTGTCGGTGGTCGTCCAGGATTCTGTCCTTGAATTTTCGCGGCAGGTCAGGTCCCTTCGCCATCAGTTCCCGAAGGTTCACCGTGGCGACGGTAAGTCGACGGTTTTTCTTTTCCGAATCGGCGGACTCGTCGAACGGGCGCACCCGTACATGCGCCGCCAACTGCCATAACAGGACGTACAGGACCAGTGTCAGCAGGATCGACAGGGCGATGTAATTGTGGGTGTAGGACTCGTCGTTCACGGTCGGATTCCGGCGGTGATTTCGAGTTGCACTTGTTTAGCGTTCAGGATCGCCACGAGCCCCCCCCCGGCTTGGCCGGGAGAGATTCAGTCCGCGGATATCTCGCTAAATAGCGGCTGACCGAAAACCCGCGATTTGCCGATTCGCGGCGGGCCCCCGCCGAGGGGTTTTCGTTCAGCCACTGAACAAGTACGCCTTGGTCAGTTTGCCCTGCTATTGTCCTGAGCTTTTGTCCATGGCGATGGGGATTCAGGACAAAATCGGATAGGATGGCAGAGATGTACCAGCTGCATAATTCAGCATACTATAATTAGAGCAGTAACGGACGTCAAAGTTTCCGTCATGTGCGAAAAAATAAAACAGCAACTCGCGCCCCTGACACCCGAAGAACAGTGCGCCTACGGTATTATCGGCACCCTCCGGGAGAAGGGTCACGAGGCCTATGTCGTCGGCGGCGCTGTTCGCGATCGGCTCCTGCAGCGGACCCCAGGCGAGGTGGACGTTGCCACCAGCGCCGATCCCGAGACGGTGCAGGCGATTTTTCCGCGTACATATGCCGTCGGCGCTGCCTTCGGCGTTGTGATTGCCATTGTCGACAATGTCCAGATCGAGGTCGCCACTTTTCGCAAGGACGCCGGTTATCACAACGGCCGTCACCCGGATGCCGTCGAGTTTTCCGATGTGTGTCACGATGCCGAGCGGCGCGACTTTACCATCAACGCCATGTTTTACGATCCGGCCCACTGCGAGATCACCGATTTCGTCGGCGGTGTCCGGGACTTACGGCAGGGGATCATTCGGGCCATCGGCAATCCGAGCCAACGTTTTACCGAAGACTATTTGCGCATGCTGCGGGCCGTTCGATTCGCGGCGCGTTTCAATTTCGAGCTCGAGGCCGAAACCGCCGGGGCTATCCGGCAGCATGCCGGCCGCATCGTGCAGATCAGCCCGGAGCGTGTATTCGCGGAATTGAACAACATGCTGACCGGCCCCCATCCCGATCGTGCCTTCGAGTTGCTGGATGAGCTGGACCTGCTGCGGCAACTTCTCCCGGAAGTGCATGCCATGAAAGGCGTCCGCCAACCCGCCGAATTTCATCCCGAAGGTGACGTGTTCATCCACACCCTGCTGTTGTTACGGGCATTATCGCATCCCGACGGGGAACTGGCCTGGAGCGCGTTGCTGCACGACGTCGGCAAGCCGCCGACCTTTGAGATCGGTAAACACGGGCGCGAGTCCTTTCCCTGTCACGCCCGTGTCGGCGCTGACATGACGGAGCGCATTCTACGGCGATTACGATGTCCGCGGGCATTCATCGACCATGTTCGCGAAGCGGTACACAACCACATGACGTTTGCCGAAATAAAAAAGATGCGTCAGTCCACGCTGCGCAGGCTAATGGCCCGTGAGACCTTTGCCGTTGAGCTCGAACTCCACCGTGCGGATTGCGCCGCGAGTCACCGGAAGCTCGGCAATTACGTACATCTTCTCGACAAACTTCATGAGTTCCGTAACCAGCCGCCGGTCCCGGAACCTCTGCTCAGAGGCCACGACGTTCTGGCGACGGGGGTCCCCGAAGGCCCTGATGTCGGTGTCATTCTCAAAGAACTGGAAGAGCTGCAATTGGACGGTGAAGTTACGACCCGTGATGCCGCCCTCGAATGGCTTGCCCGGCGCGTCGCCGAGTGAGCCACGGACATTCTGCATTCCTCCGCCTCATTCTCTCCGACTCCCTCTTTCTTCTTCCATCTCCAGCAGGCGCGAAGATCAGGAATCGAGGATAGGAGCAGAAGAGGAAGAGGGGAGATTAGGCGCCTCAGCACGCAACTAATACGAACTAGTTGATAAGAGTTTATAAGATACTTATATAACGTTAGTAACGTGTATTTTTTTTTAACATCCGACATCTAACGGCCGACATCTTACCGGCATTTGCCCGCAATCGCTTGCAGGGTGACGGCGGGACCTCTCGGGTGGCGGGCAGAGCCAACTTTAGGAGTTCTCCATGCCCTCGCTCTCACGTGGGATCTCCTCCGTCCGGGGAGCCTGTGCGTTAAATTAAACATCTCAATGCGGCACTTTGCTCTGGTTCGGCGGTCAAAAATGGTCCGCTACTCCGGCGCAGTAATCGAAAATATCTAAAAATACCAGTAATCGCCGCCACGGGGTGGCGGGCCGCATAGAGTATCGCTGCCGAATGCCGAGCTCTCAGTCCCGAGGTGGCGAGGCTGAACCGCGCCTTGGGCGGCAACCGACGTAACTATCCGCCTTCGCTTCTGCTGAGCGGACCCACGGCGAGACGGGGCCGAGCGAAGCCCGTCCCGAACCTGCAACCTTAACCGACGTAGCTACCCGAGCGAAGTCGGTCCGCAATCCAAAATGGCTTCTTCTCCAATCCGCAGCCGAATTTCCCGTGGCGCGCTGGTCGGCAGCATCGGCATTTTTCTCAGTCGAATAACCGGCCTGGCCCGTGACATTGTTTTTGCCCGTGTCTGGGGGACAAGCGACGCACTCGGCGCCTTCCTGATTGCCTTCACTATCCCCAATCTGTTCCGCCGACTCTTCGGTGAAGGCGCGCTAACCGAGGCGTTTGTCCCGCTGTTCAATGAAAAGCTGGAAAAGGACGGACGCCACCGCGCCTTCTTGCTGGTCAGCAATGCGGTGTCCGTGGTCGGCTTGGTTCTCGTCGCGCTCGTCGGTGTCGGCATCGGGCTGTCGGCTGTCCTGCAGCCGCTATTTTCCGATGCCATGGCGCGGCTCACGCTGAAGCTTCTGCCGCTGCTCCTGCCGTATACGATCTTCATTTGTTTGGCCGGTTTTCTTGCCGGCGTACTCTACAGTCTGCAGCGCTTTTCAATTCCGTCCCTGGCGCCGATCATTCTCAACGCGGCCTTTATTGCCGCGGCGCTGTTCCTTTGCCCCATGTTTGGACCGGATGCACGGCGTCAGGTATTCGGTCTGGGGCTGGCGGTACTGGCCGCGGGCGTTCTCCAACTCGGCGTCCTGCTCCCGGTGCTTCGCCGGGTGGGCTTTCGCTGGCGATTCGTACCCGATTTCAAATCGGACCGCTTGCGCGAGCTGTACCGGCTCATCCTGCCGGGTATGTTCGGCGCCTCCGTGAATCAGCTCAATGTCCTGTGCGATCGTCTGCTGGCGGGCTTCCTCGGTGGCCTGGCGGTAACGACCCTGTATTTCAGCGAACGGCTTGTATACCTGCCGGTTGGCGTATTTGCCGTGGCTTTGACGGCGGCCTGTCTGCCGGTGATGTCGCGGGCCTTCGCGGCGGGCAATCGCGGGCAGATGCTCGATGCATTGATCTACGCCTTCAATCTCGTTCTTTACATCAGCTTGCCGTGTGTTCTTGTGCTGATGCTGCTCGGCCTGCCCATTGTCGATCTGATTTATACACGCGGCAGTTTCGATGCCGACAGTGCCCGTCAGACCGTACTTGTCCTGCTTTTTTACGCGCCCGGGATTCCCGCCTTTGCCGCTGCGAAGATTGTGCGCATCGGCTTTTACAGCCGCAAAGATATGAAGACGCCGGTGCGGGTCAGCGGTTACTGCCTGGTGCTCAACTTGATTCTCAATGTTATACTCATGATTCCCCTGCAGCAGCGCGGCCTTGCCCTGTCGACAACGATTTGCGCCTATATCAATGTCGGCATTCTGGCGATCCTTCTGCATCGCGATCTGCGGCTGTCGCGGTCGCAGCTGAACGGCTTGGCTACCGCAATGGTGCGCCTGGCGGCCGCTCTCGTGGTTGCCGGTCTAGTCATGTGGTGGCTGATGCGTGTGGATTGGTCCGCTGCGGAGGCG
>CAUZRT010000127.1:0-9396 GCA_963582235.1 Lentisphaeria bacterium | reverse complement strand
GTTGTCGCTCACAGTCGGCTCGCCTGTCGCCGGCGTCGTTGTCGGCGTTGGCGCGCCACACTCGACCGTCACGTCCGGCGGGCACGTAATCACCGGCGGTATGACGTCGGGAATTGTCTCGATGCAGGGCTCGTTAATAACCGTTTGGCCGCAAAGCGACTGGACGATTACGATGGCCAGGATAAAAAGCGCCGCCCCGAATGCTCTGTGTGGTTTCATACTCAGAATGCTCTTCTCTATACACATAAAGAGTGTTGGATCGGAAGCCGGACCCCGGTTCCCATATCCACATTACTTACAACAAACAATCTCGCACATAGCGGTCCATTTGCGAGATTATCGCCGCGAAAAAGATAACTCAGCGGCTTCCAATTCCGCCGACAGGCCGATGTCCAAAGCGCCGCCGCGTACGAATCCGTACGCGACCCGCAACCCAACGCGATCAACTGAGGTTGATTTCACAACTATCCCAATTGCAAAGAGTTGCTATATCTTACCGAAGACCTTGCGACGGCCAACAAGATGGTCGACGCCGGCGTGATTCCCCGATGTCGACATTCCGTATCTGCCTGACTGGAAGAGTTCGGGAATTCCCGCGGCAACGACATTTTCCGCCGTCATTATTACATGGTATACGAATTTTTTATCCCAATTGCAAGCGCTGGCGATTTTTTTTTCGACGTCCATTCTCCGTCGCAGAGTTACTGCGCAACGTGCCGGATGAGGAGCGGCACGAAATCGAAGCGTGATCGAGAACCTTTGTCACCCCAATCTTGCACCCTAATTATTCCCGTAAGCCGTGCCCGGGCTACGGCGCTGAACCCGAACCAGGCCGATCGAGGCATCGGCGTTATTCTGTCTACGATTTGAATATCAACATGTCGTCAAACTGCGAATTCCGCAACCCTATCGTGAACTCTGGCGAAATCCCCATCGGCTATTGGCGAGCCTTACCCTAATCGCCGTTTAATGCAGATTCAACGTTCGCGGTGGCCACAGCTTCACCAGGGCCGGCAGGAGCACCATGGTCACCAGGCAACTCGTGCCGATGCTCGAAGCGACGATTATCCCCAGGCGGTGGTTCGCCGGGATCTCCGACACCAGCATCACGGCGAATCCGATAATAATGACAAAGGCGCTCAGGGCGATTGCCGGACCGGTCGACGTCATCGCATCCAGAATCATCTCATGGACGTTTCCAATTTCGTTAAAACGCACACGACACCGCTGCAGCAGGTGAATGACGAAATCAACGCCGATTCCCACCGTGATGCAGGGGAACATGGACGTCGCAACGCCGAGCGGAATGTTAAGAAAGTTCATAATGACGAAATTCATGAGGACGGCGAGGCCGGCCGGCAGGACACAAAGGATGCCCCACCAGATCGAGCGCCCGGCAAACGCAGTGATCAGAAAGACAAGAACAAGTGACAGTAACAGCGAGCGTACCTGTGTGTCGACGATGGCCGCAATCATGGTCTGACTGACCGCCACATCGCCGGCGAAATCAAGCCGCACGCCCAATGGCTCTAACACCGACCGTTCATAATCCCGTATCGCTTCCATCAGCTGCCGGGTGCGGACGAAATTGGCGCCTTTCAAATAAACGGTGACTATCGCCTGCTGGCGCTCATCGTCCACAACTTCCTGCAAACGGGCCTGCCCCCGGATGCCCCTGAAGAGTTTTAGAATGAAACGATTTACCGCCGGATTCTCACCGGTCCCGCGTTCCGCTTCTCGGCGGCTGCGCATGACAAACTTTGCGGTTGCAATCTGGTCGTGTGCGCCAAGGACGCCGCCCATCTCTGATGGCACTTGCCGCCGCAGAAAACTCTCAAATTCCTGGAGATGTTTCATCATGACCGGATCGAGCAACCTTGCGACACTGATACTGAAGACCCAATAATAGGGTCTGCGGGAAAGCAGGTGTTCGTCGCTTTCCTCGCGGGGACGCTCTAATCGAAGAACGAGCCGGTCACCGATCGACTCGGCTTTGACGACCCGCGCAGTAAATAACTGTACGTATGGGTCCGCATACCGCACCGGATTCTCGTCATCCTCGGTCACCGAATCCGGTTCGATCGGGCGAGCATGCAGGACCACCCGGCTCCCCGTCAAATTACGTTGGTAGCCCTCCGCGTCGGACAATTCGACCGTGTAGCGTTCCGGCATCTGCCAGGCGCCATACGGGTGCGCGGGTTCCGTGTCGGCTTGCACCTTCGCGTTCGTAATAAAGCCGGGGCTTGTATCAAATCCGATGAGCAGCATATGCGTTCCGTGAAAGCGATCATCGCCGAGTGCCGTTGACCGGCGGAAGGTACTACGATGCGAAAAGGCACCGGTCCAACTGTCCTGCACATGGATTCGGCTGAGCCCGAGCGGCGACAAGCCCACAAGCAGAATGGCCGTCCCGACAATCCACCAGCGGCCGGCCAGCAACCCGCGGGTCAAAGCCGCGATGCCGAATCGGGACGCTCGAGCGAACTGCGGCCGCTGACGACGGAAGCGTGATGGTTTGATCAGAAGAAGCTGGGCGGGGATGACGGTGAGCGACCAGAACATCAAGATCAAAATTCCGAGAGCAGTAAACAGCCCGAACGCCCGAACCGCCGCGATTGGAGAGGCCACGAACGACAGAAACGCAATGGCGCTGGTTACGGACGTCAAGACCACGGGCTGCCGCAGCTCGGACAAGGTTTCGTACACGGTCTCCCCGTGCGGTTTGTTCATCTCCGATCCCAGGCGCTGGACGTAACGGCTGAAAATGTGAACCTCGTCGGCAACACCGACGCTCGTGAGAATGACCGGAATCAGTATGATAGGCAGATAGACCGGCACTCCGGCATAGCCCATGAGCCCGAATATAATGACTATGGACGCACCGACCTCGATCAATGGCAGAGCCGCGGCGACCCAGGAACGATAAACGAAAAGGAAAATCAGAGCGATCAAGCCCATGCAAATCGGCACAAGACGGCTCAGATCGATGAGCAGATGTTCGCCGAGCAATGATTCCGCTACCGGCGCACCGACGATGTGAATGCGGTCCGTTTTCGACTCGTACTCAAGGGCCAGCCGCTTAATCGCGCGGTAGACCTTGGCACGATCGATATCGTTGTCGACGCCGACGAGGATCGCGGTTGCCGTCGGCCGCCAGTCAGCGGTTGGATCAGACGCCGCTGCATCGGGTCCCGCATTGTCGGGGGTTCCGGATTCGCTGTGCGCCGCTGGTGTATCCGGACGCCCGCCCGGCAACCCGCCGTCCAGGGAAATCAGGGTCCCCGTGAAAACACGCATCTCATAGATGTCTCGCCGCATACCGGCGATTGCCGCTGGGGTCGCCGGTACCGGATCCAGAAAAGTGGGAAAGCGGACGGGACCGCTGCTGTGGCGGCCGCTCTTTTCCGTGGCAAGGCCGATGATATTATGGGCTTCAACGCCGTCCACCTTCGGCAGTTGAGCGGTCAGTTCGGCAAGCCGTGTCAGGGTTTCCGTATTGAAAATGCCATCGCGGTGTTCGGTTTCGATGACGAGGATGATCTTGTCCTCGATGTCGAAATGTTGCCGAATGCGCCGGTCCATTTCGACCGCCGGCTCGGACTTCGGTATCATTGCCTGCGAATCGGTCCGCACCTGCAGACGGAACAGCCCGGGGACCGCCGCAATGGTGACCACTGCAGAGATATATAAAATGCGCTGCGGATCGGCCAGCGACCATTCCACCAGAGATTTCACGGCGTTGTTATCTTAGGAATTGTCGACGTCGACACGGTTTGCCTCAAGGATGGCGGATGATTCCAGCGGTACCGGATCAGCGTCGGCATTTTATCGGGTAGTGGAATGTAAACGATACGGTTGTCGGATGCAACATGGCTCGATGATTGTGGCGCGGCTTGCTCGGCCGGCGGCCCGTCGCCGGTCGGCCGGTTGTGGCCATCATAATCCTACGTTTCGCGCATTCCAGGTCGCCAGCACGCGGCAAGCAGCGGGTTCAGTGGCGCCGGTACTCGCCTCCGGGTCCGGCGCCATTTCAAGAGCGGCGGCTTCGGCGGCACGATTGTCTACGGCCGTGCACCGCCGGTTCCGGCACGAAACCATCACGGGAGACAAGCGTCTCGGTGAAAACACGCATGCCGAAAACATCTTAGCGCGTCTGTGCGATTGCCTCACGCGTCGCTGGAACCGGATCGAGAAACGTCGGAAAATTGCCTCGCCCGGGCCCGCGGCGGCCGCTCTTCTCGGTGGCTAGGCTGATGATGTTACGCGCGTCAACACCATCGATTGCCAACAGTCGAGTGGTGATCTCAACGACGCGTTTCAGCGTTGATGTGTTGAATATGCCGTCCGTGTGCGCCGTCTCAATGACAAGGATGACCTTGTCCTCGATAGCGAAATGGTCGCGAATTTGCCGATCAACTTCGACCGCGGGGACCGTCTCCGGAACCATGGCGCGTGCAGTTCGTCCGGAACTGCAGACGGAAGAGCCCGGGAACCGCCGCTGCCGTAATAATGGCGCCGATCCAAAGAACGCTTCCGGGATGCGCCACGGACCAGTTGACGACAGTTTTCAACATTCTTGCCGGAACAGAAGATTTGGTTGGGTCAATACATTTGTTATAACAACAGGTTTATGTTTGTAGACTGAATTGCGCAGAAGTCAATACAAAGAGACCTGTTCTGCGGCCCAAAGGCGGATTCACCGCCGGCGGAAGACATGGCGTCCGAGCTTCGTCAGTCCCGAACCGATCGTTGACACAACACATTAGGAGCTTCCCCAGGCCGATTTGCGGCCGAAAGAAAGAAGGAAATAATTTTTGGTCCGGCGGACGGGAGAAAGTAGCATAAACATTCTTGTCTGTGCTACTTGCCCCGTCCGTCAACCCAAGTCCGTAGGAAGTTCGTCGTCAAAGCTCTCACTTGTCCCATAGCACGCTAATCCGTTTCGTAGCCTGAACAGATGAATCCCACCACCCGCGACACACCCGCCGCTCTGTTCTTCCGGCAAGTCTATGCCTTTCCGAAGACATTGCTGATTCTCGGTGTCCTTGTTCTCGTTGTCGCAGGCAGCTTCCTGCCACGGCTGCAAAAGGACACGCGCGCGGAAGCCTTCATGCCTGCCGATCATCCCGTCGTCCTGTACCGCCGGACGATAAAGGACACCTTCGGCCTTGCCGATCCCATGGTTGTTGCCGTCGTTGATCGCGGGGCGCACGGCGTCTTCGATCCCGAGAGCCTCCGGCTCGTGGCCATGCTTACCGATCAGATCGCCGCGGTGCCGGGCATCGATCCGGACCGGGTGACCAGCCTGGCCACGGAAAACAACATTGTCGGCGATGCCGAGGGCATGCGCGTCGAACCCTTCTTCGACGTGCCGCCGACGACCCAAGACGAAGCTGACCGCGTGCGCGATGCGATCATGGATTTTCCGCTCTACGTCGGCAACCTCGTCGCTGCCGACGGTTCGGCGACCGTCATTGTCGCTGAGCTGCTGGATCAAGGTCGCGCCGTTGACGTTTATCGGGACCTGCTCGCGATTGCGGAGTCCGCACCGGTCAACGGGGAAGAAATCCACGTCGCCGGCGAGATGGCCGTCAGCGGATACCTCGGTACCTATATCGACTCGGACGTGCTGCGTCTCAATCCGGTGGCGGTGATCATCATTTCCACGATCCTGTTTCTCGCCTACCGTACGGTTCGCGGCGTGTTGCTGCCGGACCTGCTGCTCATTGCTACGGTTGTCGTCGCCATCGGTACGATGGCCGGCTCCGGAGTGCCATATTACGTCATTACCAGCGCCCTGCCCGTCGTGCTCATCGCCATCGCGGTGGCCGACGGTATACACATACTCGGCCAGTATTACGAAGAACTGGCGCATGATCCCGGGGCCCGGCAATCGGAGCTCGTCGTCCGAACAATGGTGGAGATGTGGCGGCCGGTGACCTTTACATCGATCACCGACATGGCAGGATTCCTGGCAATTCATTTCGCCTCATTCATGCCGCCGATGAAGGCCTTCGGCCTGTTTGCCGCCATCGGTGTCGGCGTTGCCCTGCTCTTTGCTCTCTTTGTAATACCGGCAGCGCTCATGTTCCTGCGGCCGCGGCCGAGCAGCGCCTTAACCCGGCGTCCAGGCAACGATTCCGGCCTGCAGATTGACTTGTTCGGAAGGGTGATGGGCGCCCTCGGCCGCCGTCTGCTTTCCCGGCCGCTTTGGATCCTGAGCGCCGGGGGACTTGTCGTCGCCGTCGGTGTCATTGGCGCCTGCCGGCTCGAGATCAACGAGGAACGCATTCGCAACTTCCGCTCCACGGAGCCGCTCTATCAGGCCGACCGCGCACTGAATACAACGCTGAACGGCACCAGTCATCTGGACATCGTTATTGAAACGGACGAGCCCGAAGCCCTGTTCCACCCCGCGCATCTGCGACGGATCGCGGCGCTGCAGGAATTTGTCGAGAGCCTGCCCCGGGTAACGGGATCGACGTCGGTTGTGGATTACCTCAAGCAGATGAACCGGGCCATGAACGCGAACCGAGCCGACGCCTATGCACTGCCGGATGATGAGGATCTCATTGCCCAGTATTTCCTGCTTTACGAGGCGACGGGCTCATCGGACGACTACGAAGAATACGTCGATTACGATTACCGACTGGCAAACGTGCGCGTGACCATGAACAGCGGCTTGTACACCCATGGAAAAGTCGTCGTCGAGGCGGTCGAGCGGTATATTCACGAGCAGTTCGATGCCGATGGAATTCGCGCGACACTCAGCGGCCGCGTGACGGTTGACTACCACTGGCTGGGGCAACTTCGGAGCGGACATTTTCGCAGTGTGACGCTGGCATTGCTGGCCGTGTGGCTGGTGTCGGCGTTCAGCTTTCGCTCGGTCGTTGCCGGCGTACTGTCGGTTGTACCGGTGACCATGGCCGTGCTTATGTTGTACGGGATCATGGGCTATGCGAACGTCTGGCTCGGTGTCGGGACGTCGATGTTTGCCCCGATCGCCATCGGAACCGGTATTGATTTTTCCATCCACACCGTCGATCGCCTGACGGCGCTGGTCCGGTCGCGGGGTGAGTCCCTGGAAACAGCCTTTGCGGAGTTTTTTCCGTCGACGGGCCGAGCGCTGCTCTTCAATTTCTCCGCGTTGTTCTTCGGCTTCGGTCTGTTGATGACCAGCCACGTGCCGCCGTTGGTCCGGTTCGGATGTTTGGTGGCGGTCGGCGTTCTCATCAGTTTCCTGGCCAGCCTGACGGTCCTACCGGCGTTGATTCTGGTGTTGCGGCCGAAGTTTCTCCTTGGAAAACGGCAGGAGTAGCCGGGAGATTATTTTGACGCCGATTACTTTGACAAATCCTCCCTCGACGGCGCTGATGATATGGGCTCTTGCGATTTCGATCAACGCAGTCGCCGAGCCGGCGGTGCTTCCGTCCGGTGACGAAATCGCACGCCGTGTGGACGAGCGGGACGAAGGCACGGTTGTTTATCGGGTCCTCAAGATCGAACTCATCGACCGGCGTGGTAAGCGCCGTACCCGAATCACCCGGGGTTACCGAAAAGATTACGGTGACGAGAAACGCACGATCCTTTATTTCGACAGACCGCGAAACGTCAAAGGCACGGCCCTGCTTACTTACGACTACCGCGATCCCAAGCGTGAAGACGACCAGTGGCTGTACCTCCCTGCCATGCGAAAGGTGCGCCGCATCTCAGCGGCTGACCGGGGCGATTACTTCCTCGGCACCGATTTCACCTACGAGGATATCAAGAATGAGACGAAGGGGGCTATCGAAGATTTCGATTGGAAAACGATCAAAGAGGAAAAGATCGAGGGCAAACGACACTATGTCGTCGATACTGTTCCCATCAACGAGACGGTACGCAAAGAACTCGGATATGGCCGTGTCCGGCGCTGGGTTGATGCCGAGATCTGGATGGTGCGCAAAGCGGAATACCGTGATGTCAACGGCAATCCGCTGAAGTCGATTCGTGCCTTTGAAATCCAGGAGATACAGCAAATCTGGACGGCGCACCGTCTCGAAGCACACAACCACAAAACGGGACACCGCACGATCTTTACCTTTTCAGATATTGATTACTCGACCGACGTCGCCGCCGACGTCTTTACACGGCGTGCCCTGCGCCGCGGACTTTGATCGGCCCATGACCGTGGGGAAGGATATTGAACCACGAATGATCACGAATAAAAAGACATGGCTCTCGCGGACGTATTGCCGTCACGCATCGCGTTGTTGTCTGCTGTGTCTCCGTGCCCGTCGTTTCGTCGAGCTCCGAAGAATCATTCGTGTTTGCTCCTGTTTATTGGTTCTTCTGTCGATACCGGCCGTTGCCCAGCAGGTTGACGAAGTACGAGAGATAACGCCCGACCGGTGGCGGCGGGCGGCTGAGGTCAGTGCCCTGGTCGAGCTGGAATCAGCCTTGGGAACGCGGTACGGGCGGTTTCAAAAGAGCGAACTGCTTATATCACCGGAACTGGAACTGAAGCTGGGACCGGATTCAGTGCTGACCGTTACCGGCCGCTTTCGCACCGATATCGAAGACCGACTGGAACCAGGCGCGCGCACGCAATACAAACGGTCCGATTTCAATCGACGCGAGACGTTCGGCGACCGGACCGACTTCGAGTTACGCGAGCTCGTCCTTGAAACGACGCTCGGCGATACCTATCTGACGCTCGGCAAGCAGCAGCTCGTCTGGGGACAGGCGGACGGCCTCAAAGTACTCGACGTCGTCAATCCACAGGACTTTCGCGAGTTCATTCTTGACGGATTCGACGACTCGCGGATCCCGCTGTGGGCGGTAAACGTCGAAATCCCGATCCGGGACGTCGTGCTGCAGCTGATTTGGATCCCCGACCCCACCTATCATGAAATTCCGTGGCTGGAAGGAACGTACGCCTTCATTTCTCCCGCATTGATCCCCGAGGCGCCGCCCGGCGTTACCGTCAACATTGAATCACCGGACTCGCCCGACGACATGGTGGCCGACTCAGACATCGGACTTCGCCTGTCGACGTTTTGGAAGGGCTGGGACCTGACGCTCAACTACTTTTATCATTATCACGATGAGCCCGTCCTGTATCAGCAGCTCTCTCTGGTTGCCCCGGTCCCGACAGTGACGATCAAACCCCGGTATCGGCGCTCTCACCTGATCGGCGGCACATTCAGTAATGCCTTTGGCGATCTGACACTCAGGGGTGAAGTCGGCCTGGCCTTGGAACGACACCTGTCAACGACGAACGTTTCCGATGCCGACGGGGTTGTTAAAACCGATGAACTCGCCGGAGTTCTTGGCCTGGACTGGTTCGGTTACAGTGAAACGCTTATCAGCCTGCAGATCTTTCAGAATTGGGTCACCCGCCACGGTGACGACGTA
>CAUZRT010000126.1:0-9444 GCA_963582235.1 Lentisphaeria bacterium | reverse complement strand
ACGGCTACATAGACCCGGACACGATTTACCCCGTCTCTTTCAGCGCCAGCGGCGGTTCCACCATGGCCAAGGAAAAGGGCTGGCTGTTGCGGTCGCTGCAGCCGTGGCTGGAAATAGAGGAGGAAAACACGGATCTCACCGGCCCGGCCGCCGTCTCCGACCTCTCCGTCGACACGATCGGCGAAAACAGCGTCGGGCTCATCTGGGCCGCCCCGGGCGATAACGGCACGAACGGTACGGTTACCACGTACGACATTCGCTACTCCATTCTGCCCATCCATGCCGGGAACTGGGATGCGGCCACCCGGGTCATCGGCGAACCGGATCCCTCGGTGGTCGGTTCGGCGGAGAGCATGGGCGTCGCCGGCCTCGATGCAGGTACCACGTACTACTTCGGGATCAACGCCCTGGACCTCTGGTACAACGTGTCCGGGTTGTCCAACGTGCTCCAAGTGGAAACCCTGCCCGAAGACGACCAGGTACCCCCGGCCGCCATTAGCAATCTGACCGTCGTTACTGAGACCGACAACTCCATCCAACTGAGCTGGACGGCAACGGGTGATGACAGCACGACCGGCACCGCCTCGGTCTACGACATGCGCTACTCGACGTCTCCGATCAACGACGACATCGCCTTCAGCAACGCCACGCAGGTCGCCAACGAACCCTTTCCGCAGGTTTCCGGTTCGCCCGAGAGCCACACCATTAGCGGCCTGAGCCAGAAGACGACTTACTACGTTGCGATCAAGGCCAGGGACAACATGGGCAATGCCGGCGACTTGTCCAATGTGGCATCAACGACCACCCGGGTAACCCCGTATGGCGCATTCGTGGATTTCGAAACGGCCGGCGGGGAAACCCAGTTTGTCAACCTGACCAACAATCCCGGAATATCCCGCGTGGCCGGGCACGGCGGGTGGGTGCTGCAGCTGTATAAGAACAACAATACCGCTTCCGCGAAATATAGCCCCGGCGGCAGTGATTTCTTCATGGCCCAGGGCAGCCTCGGCGCCGACGTTCATCTGCAGTACCACAATACGGCCGGTAGTGCCCACTCGCTGATCCTGAAGGACTGGACCGACTCGCTCGGCCAGTACGGCGGCTACGTCGTGACCCTCAAGCCGTCCGATGGCAACATCGACCTGTGGATCGGCGCCAGTAAGATCCCCGGCGCCGGCACGGCCAACTGGAACTTCTGGAAGCCGGGCGATGGTCACAGCGACTTCTACCAGGGGCTCGTCACGACCTACTCGCAAATCCCGGACGCCACGACTCACGAGATCGGTTGGTTCAACGTGGAAGCGGTGATGTTCATCGTCAACGGCACCCAGGTGAAGATCACCGTGACCGTCACCGAGCCAAACCAGACCACGCATACCTTCAACTGGACGGACTCCGGTTCCGCCGCCGTCGTTGATGCCGGCCGTATAGGTCTGTCCGTCAACGGGGTCTGGAGCATCCCTGGCCAGTTCGACAACTTCACCGGTAGCGTATTCTTTTCTATTTGCGCGCTACTTTCACATTAGTCAGACATGTTGACCATAACGATCCGTCTCCGGCAGTTGACGGAGACGGATTGCATGACCTCGATCCTAACCGTACGGTAGGACAAAGGATGCAAAGATTACGTACTAAAGGAAGAAAACGGAGAATTATTGACTGACCCCGGATCACAGTCTCAAGGAGGAGCATTAATTCTCAGTCGAAATCGGTCCGGGTCATTCAATAATTAATCTCTTTGCGTCAGAGCGGCAGCCAATTCCAATGACGAAAATCCGAGCCGATATACTGCTGGTGGAACAGGGGCTGTTCGAGAGCCGGACGACGGCAAAAACGTCGATCCTTGCCGGCGATGTCCGGGTCGGCGCTGATCACGTCGTACGTAACGCCGCGGAGGCGTGGGAGCCGGACACGGTCTTTATAGTGACGGGGCGGTCGCCGTACGTGAGCCGCGGCGCGTATAAGCTGCTGCCGGCGCTGGATCGTCATCTTAGCGACTGCAGCGGCCGCATTGCGCTCGACCTCGGTGCGTCGACGGGCGGCTTCACGGATCTCCTGCTGCAGCACGGGGTGGCGACGGTGTACGCGGTCGATGTCGGCCACGGGCAGTTGCACGCGAAACTGCGGTCCGATTTACGGGTGATCTGTCTGGATAAGACCAATGCGCGATACCTGACGCGCCGTGAGATTCCGGATGATATCGATGTACTGGCTGCCGACCTGTCATTTATATCGCTGACCAAAGTGCTGCCGGCGGCCGCCCCGTTGCTGACGGCCGATGCCTGGATTTTTATTCTTATCAAACCGCAGTTCGAGGCCGCCCGCCATGAGGTCGGCAAAGGCGGGGTGGTGAAATCAGAGGCGGTTCGGGAGCGGGTGGTGGCGGAAATCCGCGAGTTTGCGGAGTCCGCACTCGGGTGGGAGTGCCGGGAGGCGCTGCCGTCGCCGTTGCGCGGTCCGAAGGGAAATCAGGAATATGTGGGAGTTTTTCGGAGTGCCGGGCGCCGCCGGGAGATTGTCGAATAGGACAGAATAAATATCAGATTCAGATTTGACAGATTTGTTGAGTAGTACATATTAACTGTTTTGTTCAGTCATCGGATTCCCTCGAATTTTCGCCGAAATCCCAGTATCAATTTGTCCGTTGCGGCGGACGAAAACGAGGCACAGCATGGCCCCCGAAAATGAAACAGCTGTACTGCCGGCGGCAGCGACAACCCCCGTGGAACTTGACCTGACGAATCTACCGAGCATGGACGAGCTTCTGGGTATGGAAGAGCGCTCGGATTTTGGCCAAGGCTCCATCGTAACCGGCAAGATCATCGAGAAGCGCGACAGTGGCGTCATTGTCGACATTGGATTCAAAGCGGAAGGTTTTGTTCCCAAAGATGAGTTTCCGAACTGGGAGACAGTCGGCGAGGGGGACCAGATCCGTGCGCTCCTCGAGCAGCTTGAAGATGAAGACAACATGCCGCGGCTCAGCGTCGAGAAGGCGGTGCAGCAGGAAGCGTGGCAGGCATTTCTCAGCCAATACGACGAGGGCAGCATTGTCAAAGGCGTGGTTCGTTACCGCGTCAAGGGCGGGCTTATGGTGGACGTCGGCATCGATGCCTTTTTGCCGGGTTCGCAGGTGGATCTGGGGCCGGTTAAGAACCTGGATGATTTTATCAATAATGAGTACGATTTCAAGATTCTGAAGATCAACACAGACCGGCGTAATATAGTTATTTCCCGTCGTGAATTGCTGGAGGCGGAGAAAGCGCGCAAACGGGCGACGCTGATGGCGGAGATTTATCCCGGGCAGCTGCGCAAGGGTGCTGTCAAGAACATCACGGAATTCGGCGCTTTTATTGATTTGAATGGCATTGACGGGCTGTTGCATATCACCGACATGTCGTGGGGCCGCGTATCGCATCCGTCGGAGATGTTGTCGGTCGGCGAGGAGGTCGAGCTTGTTATCCTCGATGTGGACCGGGAAAAGGATCGCGTCTCGCTGGGCTTGAAGCAGAAGTCGCCGGACCCGTGGGACGCCGTCGAAGAGCGCCATCCGATCGAGTCGCGGATCAAGGGACGCGTCGTGAATGTCATGCCGTATGGCGCCTTTGTGGAGATTGAACAGGGAGTCGAGGGTCTCATCCATGTTTCGGAGATGTCGTGGACGAAGCGAATCACGCGGGCCACGGATGTTATCAATGTCGGTGACGACGTCGAGGCGGTGGTGCTTGACATCCAGCCGACCCAGAAAAAAATATCGCTGGGTTTGCGGCAGACAATGGAGAACCCGTGGCAGGTGGTCGCCGAGAAGTATCCGACGGGCAGCAAAGTCACGGGGACGGTACGTAACATGACCTCGTACGGCGCTTTCATCGAGATACAGGAAGACATTGACGGCATGGTGCATGTGTCGGATATGTCGTGGACGCGCAAGATCAACAATCCGGCGGAGATTCTGAAGAAAGGCGACTCGGTGGAAGCGGTCGTTCTCGATATCGATCTGGAGCAGCAGCGGATTTCATTGGGAATCAAACAGCTCACGGACGACCCCTGGTCAAAGATTGACGAGCTCTACAAGATCGGCGACATGGTCAAAAGCCATGTCATGAAGTTGACGAGCTTCGGCGCCTTTGTCGAATTGGACAACGAGATCGACGGGCTGATC
The DNA here is from genome assembly GCA_963582235.1 of Lentisphaeria bacterium. Lineage (GTDB taxonomy): Bacteria > Verrucomicrobiota > Lentisphaeria > JABSQK01 > CAJWLW01 > CAUZRT01. The sequence continues at coordinate 5,285 of CAUZRT010000126.1, read as the reverse complement.
CACATTTCTCAGATCAGCGAGGAGCGGGTGGAAAAGGTCAAGGATGTTCTGCGGGTCGGGGAGGAGGTCGAGGCGCGGGTGATCAAGATCGACGCCAACGAGCGGCGGATCGGCCTGAGCATGAAGGCGGCGCGCGAACATATCGACAGGGCGGTGGTGGCGGTGGAAGGGCGCGAGAATCTGCGTCCCGGCGAACATATGGTGGATGTGGGCGACATCTTCGACACCGCTGTTGGTGCGAAGGATATGGACACGGCGGAAGAGCCCGACGGAGGTCCGGAACCAATTTGACCGGTATCATTTTCAAAATTTGATTTGTATGTGTGGCAGGTCGGGTCTATTATTCTGGTTTGTATTTTTCCGTCTGCCCACGTAGCTCAGTCGGTAGAGCGCGTCCTTGGTAAGGACGAGGTCACCGGTTCGAGTCCGGTCGTGGGCTCCACCGGACGCCAGTGGGATTTTGAGTCAAGCGGCACAGCAATCCGTTATTGAAAGCGAGCAAACGCGTATCGAAACACAGGAGGAGTGAGGAGCGATGGCAAAAGAGCATTTCGAACGGACAAAACCGCACGTCAACATTGGCACGATCGGCCACGTGGACCATGGGAAGACGACCTTGACGGCGGCGATCACCATGGTATCGTCGAAGCTGTTCGGGGGCGAGATCAAGAGCTTTGACGAGATTGACAATGCTCCCGAGGAAAGGGAGCGCGGGATCACCATCAACACGGCCCATGTGGAATACTGTACGGACAATCGCCATTATGCGCACGTCGATTGTCCGGGGCATGCGGACTATGTAAAAAACATGATCACGGGTGCGGCGCAGATGGATGGCGCGATCTTGGTGATCGCGGCGACGGACGGCGCCATGGCACAGACGCGTGAGCACATCCTGCTGGCTCGCCAGGTCGGCGTTCCGGCCATCGTCGTGTATGTGAACAAGGTCGATCAGGTGGATGATTCCGATCTTCTGGAACTGGTGGAAATGGAAGTTCGCGAGTTGCTCGTGCAGTACGAGTTCCCGGGTGACGACGTGCCCCTTATTTTTGGATCGGCCCTGAAAGCGATGGAGGTGGGGGGTGACCCGGAACATGCGGATTGCAAGAGTATTAAGGAGCTCTTGGAAGCGGTCGACTCGTACATTCCGGAACCGACACGCGTTCTCGATCAGGCGTTCCAGATGCCCATCGAAGACGTCTTCTCGATCGAGGGCCGCGGTACCGTGGTGACCGGCAGGATCGACCGCGGTATCATCAACACCGGCGACGAGGTTGAGATTGTCGGCATCCGCCCGACGCAGAAGACGACGGTAACAGGCGTCGAGATGTTTCGTAAGATCCTCGACGAGGGCCAGGCCGGCGACAATGTCGGCTTGCTGTTGCGCGGCGTCAAGAAGGATGAGGTCGAGCGCGGCCAGGTCGTGGCCATTCCCGGTACGATCACGCCGCATACCAAGTTTACGGCCGAGGTGTATGTGCTCAGCAAGGAGGAAGGTGGGCGTCACACTCCCTTCTTCAACGGCTATCGGCCGCAGTTCTATTTTCGGACGACGGATGTAACCGGCAGCGTCACGCTGCCCGAGGGCACGGAAATGGTCATGCCGGGCGACAACATCTCCGTAACGGTTGAACTGATCAGTCCAATTGCCATGGAGAGGGCATTGCGATTTGCGATCCGCGAAGGCGGGCGGACCGTCGGCGCCGGACGGGTTGCCGACATAATTGAATAATCCATAGATACGGTTTGCAAGACGGTCCCGGATAGCCCGCCCGGATGTGTTCGCTTGGGCATATTCGGATGTTTCTTGCCTCTGCGGATATACAACTCTGGGTATTTATCGGCAACCCAACGAGGGCAGACCGATGGCACGTGACTTAGTAATCCTTGAATGCACGGACTGCAGGCGGCGGAACTATACCACGACGAAGAACAAGCGGACTACGCCGAACCGTCTGGAGTTCAAAAAATTCTGCCCGAAAGAGCGCAAGCATACGCTGCACCGTGAGACGCGGTAAGTTGCCGGTATCGGGCGAAACAGTGAGGCCGCCGGTGTGGGGGGGGGCAGGGTTGGCGGCGGACAGCGGCCGACCGAGAAAGGCGGAAGCAGGATGCAAGGGCAGTGAGGGCGCCGTCGGGACTCGAATCCTGCCCCGCAACTGCGGGGTCCGCCATGGCCGGCAAGCCCGGCCGTCAACGGGTGGATCCAGTGAGCGTTTATCTCGGTGCCGATAACGGAGCATACTGGGGCGTTTTTTTAGCCAGGACTTGACGGCCTGCTCGACGGAAATCGTGGCCATTTGGCTGGCGTTTTTGCCGGTTCGAAAGGTGAGTAGCTCAGCTGGCAGAGCAGCGGTCTCCAAAACCGCAGGTCGCAGGTTCGAATCCTGTCTCACCTGCCAGCGTGCGGGTGTGGCGGATCAAACGGGAAAAGCTTAATGAAAAATCCCATCCCCAGAGTGCGTGAGTTTTACGACGAGACAGTACAGGAAGTCAAGAAATGCACATGGCCGAGCCGCGCGGAGTTGATCCAGACAACCGGGATTGTATTGATCGGATTGATTATTCTGTCTTCATTCATTTTTGTTGCCGATAAAATCATGCAATGGGTGATTCGAACTCTGATATGACTCGGCGGCCGTTCCGGAAACGTTGTCCCGAGCACCTATGCGGACAGGCGGGAGGAGATGACCAACAAGCCAGATTCTGAAATGACCGACAACACCGAAGACGCGGCTGGACGCCGGGATTCAGCATCCCGTGGCGGTGCGGACGCTGCTGCAGTCAACGACGAGACCGATGCCGGAGCGGAAACCGCTGGGCCGGTGGTCGGGATGACGACCGAGCGCGCGGGACCGGCGCCGGACTCGGCCGCAACGGAAGCGGCTAGGGACACAACAGCCGCCGGCGGCCCAGCACCGGCGACACCGTCGGGGTCGGCACGCGAACCGGATGCAGCCTCGACCGATGAGGACCCGGAGGCGCGTCCGCCGGCAGCGGCTGACGATGGCGATGCTGCGTCCGGCAGTCCCGACGCGACCGCGGTCGCGTCGCATGAATCATTGACGCGGTCCGAAGCGCCGTCCGCCGAAACGGAAGAGACGGAGGCAATCGACGATGCCGTGCTCGACGGCACCGAAGCGGTGCCTGTAGCAGCGACGGCCGGCGCCGCAGAAGCGCCCGCGAGTGCGGGTGCATCGGAAGCGGCTGCGGATGCGCCGACGGATACGCCGGTAGCGGGGGTTGAAGCACCGGCAGCGAGCCTGGCGGCGGCTGAGGAAGCGGCGGAGTCGGCGCCGGAGAGTCTTGCGGCGGAGCCCGTATTAGCGAGCCCGGCAGCGGCAGATGAGGAGGTGGAGCCGGCGGCCACCGGGGAAGCTGCGGGGACAGCATCCAAGCCTGCGGAAGCGAGCACGGAAGCGGTGGCTGCGGCAGCGGCCGAGACGGCGGTTTCGGAAGCTGTGGCGCCGGAGTCCGTGTCAGCGAGCACAGAGGCGGCGGTCGACGAGGCGGAGCCGGCGGCAATGGAGGAAGCCGAGCAGACCGACGGCGCTCGAGACATCTCGCGAGGTCAATGGTTTTTTGTGCAGACGCTCTCCGGTAAGGAGTTCAAAGCGAAGGCAAGTATCGATCGCCGAATTGCACAGGAAGAGATGGAAGAGATCGTCTTCGAATCCATCGTGCCCATAGAAAAAGTCACGCAAGTCAAGTTGGGCAAGAAGATGACCATAAATCGCAAGTTCTTCCCCGGGTATCTGCTGCTTAATATGGAATTATACGATACGAATCGGCAGATCAACGTCCGGGTATGGAATTTCATTCAGGACACGAACGGCGTGATTGGTTTCATCGGCGGTGACCGACCGGCCCCGCTGACCGACGAAGAGGTTCAGGATGTCATGGATCAGGTGTCCGGCGCCGAGGAGGCCGCGAAGCCGAGGATCGAATTCGAACTAAACGACATTGTCAAAATCAAAGACGGTCCGTTCGAGAACTTTGAAGGCAAGATTGAAAGCATTGATCCAGCCCGCGGCAGGCTGAAGTTAGCAGTGGCGATCTTCGGTCGATCGACGCCTGTGGAAGTGGAATACTGGCAGGTTGAGCGGGAGTAAGGGGGAGCATGGGGAATGGGGTGAGCCATCTGTCGGCTGACGGACGGCACGCGATAGAACGTGATTCGCGTAGTACCATGTACGTGGTTAGCGGGGAATGGATAGTAGTGTTTAATGGCATTGCGCGTGACGTCCGGCAATGGTAACGGTTGGTGTGACATGGCGAAGAAAGTTGAAGGCGAAATCAGATTACAGATTCCTGCGGGACAGGCGAATCCGGCACCGCCTATCGGACCTGCGCTTGGCCAGGCGGGGATCAACATTATGGAGTTCTGTAAGCAGTTCAATGCGGCAACGCAGAGCAACGCCGGCACAATCATTCCGGTTGTGATCACTGTTTACGTGGACCGCTCGTTCACGTTCGTAATGAAATCGCCGCCGGCCGCGGTGCTGCTGAAGAAAGCCGCGGGCCTGGCGATAGGCGCGAAGACTCCGGGCCGCGAGCAGGTCGGTCAGGTGACGCGGGAGCAGGTTCTCGAGATTGTCCGGATAAAGAAAGAAGACTTGAATGCACGCGATGACGAAGCTGCGATGGCGATCATTGCGGGGACGGCACGCAGCATGGGAATCGAGGTTGTGGATGCAAAAGAGTAAACGATATCGCCAACAGATGGAAGCGTTTGATCGCGACTCGTTGTATCAGGTGAATGAGGCGATCGACATTCTCAAGGAGATGCCGCACGCTAAATTCGATGAATCGGTTGAGGTGGTATTCCGGCTTGGAATCGATCCGCGCCAGTCCGACCAGAACGTTCGCGGCGCGGTGCCGTTGCCGCACGGTACCGGTAAAAAGGTGCGCGTCATTGTCGTCGCCGAGGGGCCGACGGCGGAGGCGGCGACAGCGGCCGGCGCCGACGAGGTCGGCTTCGAGGAACTGCTGAACCGGATCAAGGAGGGATGGCTGGATTTCGACGTAATGATCGCCACGCCGTCGGCTATGCAGAAGGTGCGAACACTCGGCAAGGTTCTCGGACCCCGGGGCCTGATGCCGAATCCAAAGATCGGAACCGTGACGGACAATCCCGCGGACGCAGTGAAAGAAGCAAAGGCGGGCCGCGTTGAATTTCGTGCCGACCGGACCGGTTGCGCGCATGTCGCGATCGGCAAGATTTCGTTTGATAACGACGCGCTGCTCGAGAACTTCATGACGATCGCCAACGCCATTGTCCGCGC
>CAUZRT010000125.1:0-9457 GCA_963582235.1 Lentisphaeria bacterium | reverse complement strand
CGTCGCGACTGCGCAAGACAACGATGCGCCCTTGCCAGTCCCAGCCACAGTGATCATTGCCCTGGCGATAGGCAACAAAAAGCTCGCCCTTAAACCAGCGCGCACCAGTGAATGCATTGTGCCGCCGGTCGTTTGTAATACGACGAATGCTCAAAACTTTCATAGCAAGTTAAACTAACCCAAGTTTGCCGTAAAACAAAAAAAATATATCGCATTGTGAGGTTGGTTGGGAAAATATTGAAGGTCACCGTCCGGCTGCGTGAGACCCCACGGGGTTCATCACCGCGTCAAGCGCCCCCGTGGTGGATGAGATTGAGCAACCTCATAACCCAGCCGAAGTCGAAACTTATTCCTTCGTCCGCCCTGAGCCCGCCGAACCGTTTCCACTTGCGTTTGCCGTGATCTCAAGCTATCTTCCCACTTAGTCTGTAGATACAGACTAAGAAATGGAGGAACGAACCATGGTGATTAAGAGGATGATGCGCGGTGCAGAGATCGCTCTGGAATTCACGCTGGAGCCGGCCGTGTCGCAGTGGGCGATTGCCTCGGAGAGTGAGGACGAGCTGCACACGACCTACAAGGGCGATGGCTATACCCTGGCGCTGCAAGAGGAACGGCAGAACGACTTTTCGCTGGTCGAGTTCGCGTTGACGCGCGATTCGGGGGAATCATTCAGCCTGCACCAATATGTCTTGAAGACCGAGAGCAGCATCGTAGATCTCGACCGGATCTGGATGCCCTGGTATCACAATGCCTGGGTCGACGCAGTCGGATTGATCAGTTCAACGAAGGTGGCCTCACGGGTTGCGTGCATAGGTCAAACCGACGCATACAAAACCGCGGCGAATAAGAACATCCCAATCTTCATTGGCATGAACCGCAGCGGTGTAACCCGGCTCGCTGTAGGTTTCCTCGATCAACGCATAGAGACGGACATTGAGTACCAAGCCCTTACTCACTTCGCCTCGGCCTTTCAGCCCAAGGGCACGATGCGCTGCCAGCTGCGACGTCCCCTGAATGGCTACACGCTTGGATCCATGACCGAGCATAACGATGGATTTTTCATCAGCAGCGGGGCATCCTGGTTTGACACCATGCAGACGTTCCGCGCGGTGCACGACGAGAAGACGGGACGGACATTCCGTCCCAGTCCGGACGAGGCCTGGGAACCCCTGTGGGCGCCTTGGGGCGGCACGAAGGGCAATTGGGAGTGGGGCCGGGAGGAGGCCTTGGACGCGGAGGCGTTGTGGGAGAACGCGCTGGTTGCGTCCGAACTCGGCATACGTGGCACGATCAACTGGGGCGGTTGGTTCAGGGATGTGCTGCCCAGATTCAACACCGAGAAATTCATATGGGCCTGGCCGGACGACATCGGCGACTTCGTGCCGAGCGCCAAGATCCCGGACATGCGGGCGTTTGTGAGACGACTCAAAAGCATCGGGGTGATGTGCAATGTGTGGATCTCGCCATGGATGGCCGGCCGGAATACCAAGATCAGAGAGAAGCTCAAGGAGGCATTGATCGAACTGGACACGGACCCCTCGGACCCATGGTACAATGCGAACACCTCCTATCTTTGTCCGCGTAACCCGATCACCCAGAAATATGTGCCCGAGCTTATGGCGCAGGTGTTGCGAGATTACGAATTAGACGGATACACGGTGGACATGATTGACAATGCTACCTTGGAACCCTGCATCGCCGACCATGAACACAACTACGAATCGGTCGGCCTGGCTACAGCGGATACCTTCGCTGCCATGAGAGAGGCGATGGACGCGGTGAATCCCAACGCCGTGATCGAGTTCAGGGCCCCTTACTCGAATATCGCCAACCTTTACAACGCCACTGCCCACCGGTCAGTGGACTCGGGCGAGGGTGGCAGCTATGATATGAATCGACGGAATTGTGTGTTATTAAGATCGTATATCCCGCCGGGGATCGCGGTTCATTTTGATCCGCAGTGGTGGCACAAGGACGAAAAGAACGAAACCGTGGCGAAGATGCTGTCGACGATGGTGGTGTCCGGTGTGCCGCAGATCGGGGTGGACCTAGTCAACTTGAACGAGGATCATCGCCAGCTGGTGAAGGACTGGTTGTCGTTCTACCAGGAGCACAAGGAGGACTTCCGATGGGGCGAGATGCGACCGGTCCAGCACGATCCCCATTTCTCGACTATCAAGGTGGAACGCGGCCGCAAGGCCTTCGTGAGTTACGCCAGCTATCCGGCACTGAAAGTGCCGCTCAGCCCGGCGGCCGAGAAGATCTATCTATTCAACTGCACCAACGAAGATGCTCTGAACACGATCCTTCTGAATGTAGCCGGCGAGTTCGCAGCCACGGTGTATAACTACGATTTGTCACCGCTTGCGAAGTCGAAACTGGAGGCCACGAACGAATCGTTGGCGGTTGATCTGAGCGTTCCTCAGGGAGGATACGTTGTTCTCGAGAAGATCGGAGATTAACATCAATATTTAACTTTTCGGGTCACAGCCGTCCCATGGGGTAGCCTGCTGGAACCCGGAATCCCCAGCCGGAAGATTAGGGTGAAATATTAAGGCAATAGATTAGGGTATTCCCAACAATAAGAAAAGCTGAGCCTATCGGTGCCTGAAAAATGGCAAATCGGCCCGCTTATGGGATGGCTCTGTTTTGGGGATTAGATCTTATGGAATATTGTCGTTTGGGAAATTCGGGGTTGGAGGTCTCGCGCCTTGGACTGGGTGCCATTCCTTTCGGAACAACATTGGACGTCGAGACCAGCAGCAACGTCGTAGACGCATTTCAAGAGGCCGGCGGCAACTTGATAGACACATCGAATTTGTATGGCGGTGGGATGGTCGGAACCAACACAGAGATGGCCGGCACATCGGAAAGAACTATCGGTAAAATTCTCAAGGGCCGGCGTGATGAGTTTATCGTCGCCAGCAAAGGCTGCTGGTTGATGGAGGATGAAGTAACACCCAACAGTACGGGACTTGGCCGAACTTACCTTGCCAGGAACATAGAGAATAGCCTGAAGCAGCTCAACACCGACTACATTGACCTTTATCAGTGTCACAGCTGGGACTTTTACACACCGGTAGAAGAGACGATGCGTGTGCTGGATGATTTCGTCCGGGCCGGCAAGATCCGCTACCTCGGCGTCAGCAACTGGGATGGTTGGCACGTTGTAAAGGCCAATTCATACGCTAAAAACAACAATCTTACTCGCTTGACTTCCAACCAGGTATGGTACAGTCTGGCCGACAGAACTATCGAACACTCGGTCCTGCCGGCCTGCCGGGATCAGGAGGTATCCATTGTGGCCTGGGGAGCGCTGGCGCAGGGTTTTCTTACAGGCAGATACCGCCGCGGCTCCAAAAGGCCGGAAGAAAGTAGATTTGATAACATGAAGAAAGGTGAAAGTTCATCATGGGAACGCCTTGCCATTGAGAGAAACTGGGCCACGATAGATGTGTTGGACCGTATCGCGACCAATCATGGAAGAACCATTCCGGTTATCTCCGCACGCTGGCTAATGCAATCGGAAACATGCGACGTGATCCTGCTTGGCGGTTCGAGCTCGGAGCAGTATGTGAGCATCCTCGATGTATTGAACTTCGAGCTTTCGGACGAAGAGATGAAAGAATTGACCGGGGTAAGCGAGCCCGAACATCCTTATCCGAGAAATTTCATAGAGCTTTTCGGCAAAAAGGAAAGCGAGTTTTACGGCGGGTTGCGGTAAGTGCTTATTCCATTACGGAAAACCGATGAAACCTGACTCCTCAAAAACCTTCGCTGCTCTGGGAGAATTCCGGCCTGCGGGTGACCTGTGGACCCGCCTCAGCCGCAACTACAACCGGCTCGAGGAAGAAAAGTACTGGCCCGAGAACGTCTTCCAACGAGAAATAGCACACGAGACCTGGCCTGGCGATACGGAAGGGCGCACCCTGCTTGCCTGGGTCCTCCTGGCGCAGGCGACGGGCCGTGCGCCGCGTTATCTTGACCGCGTCCTTGAAATGTGGCCAGGGGAACTGAACGAGCGCGGCTACTTCGGAAAGATCTATACCGATGGCATCAGCGAGCAACAGTTGTCCGCTCATGGCTGGGTCCTGCGGGCTCTCGCGGAACTGCATCGTTGGCAGGGACACAGCCTGGCGGAACAATTCGTGACGCCCATCGTCGAGAACCTGATTCTACCCGCCGCCGGTCAGTATTTGAACTACCCTGTCGATCCTGCCGAGCGCACGGCAGCCGGAAAGTACTGCGGCAGTCACGATGTACAGCTTGGCCGATGGATTCTGTCGACCGACGTTGTCACTGTTTTTAATTGTTTGGATGGCCTGATCGATGCCTGTGAAGTATTTGGCGATGAACGGCTAAAGTCCGTCATCGCGGAAATGATCGACTGCTTTCTCGAAATCGACCTGGCGGCGATCAAGGCGCAAACCCATGCGTCCCTGACGGCATGCCGCAGTATTTTGCGCTGGGCGAATATAGCCGGCGACACCTCGCTGATCGGTAAAATCAAGGACCGTTACCAAATCTACACAGATCAGGCGTGGACCGAACATCACGCCAATTTCAACTGGTTCAACCGGCCGGAGTGGACGGAGCCCTGTGCCATTGTCGATTCACTTATGATTGCCATGGAACTGTGGCGACATACTGGGGATGACCGTTTCCTGGAGGATGCGCACCTGATCTACTTCAACGCGCTCGGCCACGGTCAGCGGTTCAATGGTGGCTTCGGCCTCGACAATTGTCCGGGTGCGGATGGCGAGGATGAACTCAGGTACTCGTGTCTGGAAGCTCACTGGTGCTGTACGATGCGCGGTGGAGAGGGGCTGTCCCGAATGACTCAGTACTGTCTCGCTGTAAAGGATTATACGCTGATTCTACCTTTCCTGCTGCCCGGCGAGACGACCTGTAAAGGGTTTAACCTGGTCATGGACTCGGCGTATCCGTTCGAGGTGCCGACAGAGATTCGGGTCACTCCCGTCGGGGATACGAAAGAGAAGGTAGACACGATCTCTTTGTTTGTTCCAAACTGGATCAGAGACGTCCGTGCGGAAGGTGGGCCGCCCGAACAGCAGCAAACGATAGAACCCGAAGGCCAATGGTTGAACCTGCCGGTTGCGGGACATAGCACCTGGCGGGTTTCCGCCAAGTTCGACGAGGGAACCCGGCCGGTGCGCAACAAGACATTTATTCAAGAACCGTATTCGGTATATTATCGAGGACCTTTGATCCTGGCCACGAAGAGAGGCGAACGATTCACAGGAGCGGTTGATGTGAATGAAATGGAGCCAATTTGCACGGCCTTTACTCAAGCCGTTACAGATCCGGAGAAAACCAGTCGCCAGCTCCTATTTTAACCTGGATGTAGGCGTTCCATGAGTTGCAAATCAAGGCGATATCGATTTCACCTGCGAGACGACGCGATCGGTACAGTACCGGTGCCAAATTAGAAATCATTCCGAAGTCCAAAAAGCTTCTACATAAGGGAGCCCAGGAAAACCATGCTGAACCCCGAACAAATCCGTACGTTCCATCACGACGGCTTCCTCAACGCCGGGCCGGTTCTTTCCGATGCGGTGATCGAAGAACTCTCCGACCAGTTGAATCAGGTCCTCGCAAAAGGCCCCCTTGGGTTCAGCGATGACGAACCGCAACCGTTGTTGTTCCGCGACATGGCAGCCATCGACGGGGAGACGTCGGCAAATGCCTCACCGATCTGGCAGATCACTAATATCTGGGAAGCCGCACCCGCCTTCAAACAACTGTTGCACCATCCGTTCATCGTCCAGGCGATCCGGCAATTGACCGGCTTCGACGACCTCCAGGTCTGGCACGATCAGGTCCAGTACAAACCCGCGGGCACAGGCGGCGCAACTGGCTGGCATCAGGACGCCCCGCTGTGGCCCAGCATCGCACCGATGAGCGAGGTCTCCGCCTGGGTGCCGTTCGATGATGCCGATATCGGCAACGGCTGCATGTGGATGGTGCCCGGCAGTCATCGCTGGGGCGATCAAATCGATTTCCTGGCGACCCAGTCCCACCTCCTGGAGCAGGCGGAGTTTGATCAGCTCGAAGATTTTACCCCGCCGCCCGACGCGGAGGTCAGCGTCGTGCAGCCACGGCCATGCCCGGTTCAGCGTCGGGAAGTCCACTTCCATCATGCCCTCACCTGGCACGGTTCCCCAAAGAATCACTCGACCCGGCCGCGCCGCGCCGTTGCTATTCATTACATGAGCAGCAACGCCACATTCACCGGCAGTGATCACCTGATGAAACAGTTTATCGAAGTCGATATCGGAGAACCAATGCGCAACGCCGGCGAACGATTTCCGACGGTTTAACGCAAGTCACAAAGTCTCATTCCTCGTCATTTCTGATAGTCCAGAGTTCGTCAACGTGGTTGCCGGAATCGCCGCTAACGTGTCGATTCAATGTCGGTTGCACAGGAGTCGGACAATTTCAGGTCGAATTGACAGTGCCGATTTACGATGTCTGTATCTTTCTTCCTTAGTCTCTCCACGAACGGAAAATTATGATGAGAGATTATGATGAAAGACGAGGTAATCGCCGGCCAACGAATCCGACGGTCAATCACCATGACAGGACCTGATTCAGAACGTCTTTATGAGGCGTTTCCAATTCCTGAAACGGACGGCACGACCTACCGCCCGATCATTGTCTGGGCAATGAATGACCGGCTCGATGGCCGGGAGCTGACCTCGCAGCTCGATGGGTTTGCACAATGCGGTTACGGCGGTGTCATGATCATGCCTTGGGGGGGGCTGCCGTACGCGTTCATGGCGGACGAATGGCTCGACAGCGTGGCGCATATTCTCGCGCATGCCAAAACCATCGGGCTGGAAGTGTGGATTTGGGACGACTGGATTTTCGGCAGCGGCGCTGCCGGCGGCAAGGTAACTGAGAATCGTGACTATCGCGCCAAGGACCTGCAGAAGGCGATGGATCTCATCGTCGAGGCAGGCGAGTGCCTCGACCTCCATATCCCCGCCCGGACATTGGCTGTCGCTACCTTTACCGTTGACAAATTCGGCAATCCAACCGAGACACCACTTCCACTGAACAGCACGCCCGGCGAACGCATTCAGTTTGCGCCGATGACGCGGTCACGCCTGATCCTTGTCTGCTGGCAGTACATTTCCGGCCTGATTCATTCGACCCGCTCACACGGCATGTTTCTGGAGCCGTCGATCAGCGCCGAGGCCTGCGACATTTATAGCAATGATGATCGCGACATCTGGTCCGTGGACATGCTTAATCCGGAGGCCACGCAGGAATACCTGAATTGCATTCACGAACGTTACCGGGAGCGGGTGTCCGAATACTTCGGCAATACCCTGAAAGGCTTCTTTTACGATGAGCCGAAAGTATCGACGATCCATCCGTGGACAGAGGATTTCCCGAAACGCTTCAAGGCAATCAAGGGCTACGATCTTATCGACTACCTGCCGGCCATCATGATCGATCTTGTCCAGAACGAACAGAACGTCAACGATCTGTTGCGGGACGAACCCACCAAACGGGCAGCGGCAGATTATCGGGATGTGTGGACTACTCTGATCGCGAAGGGTTTCTACAAACCGATTCAGACATGGTGTCAGGCCCATGGCGTAGTGGCTACGGGTCATCAGCTTGGCGACAACAGTTTCGAAGAGATGTTTTATTGCGGCGGTCTGTACTTCAAGAACCTGGTTTACTCCGACATGCCTGGCGGCGACATCATTCAGAGCCAGATCAGGCCGGAGACATTTCTCGATTCGCCGAGGTTTGCCGGGTCGATGGCGGCCTGTCTCGGCCGGAGCCGGGCAATGAGCGAATCGTGTGCCGTGTTTGGTCATGGTATCACGATTGACGAAATGCGATATGTCTGCGACCAGCAGATGGCGCGCGGTGTGAATAAGTTTTTTGTCAAGCTCTCCAACTATAACCGTGAGAAGTCCCGCCATTTTCACCCGCCCGAACTATCCGACACCAACCCGATTATCAAGCACTACGGACAGTTGTTCTGTGAGTCTGTAGCACATCTGGCACGCCTGCTGAACGGCGGCAGTCGAGGCCGTGCCATGGCGCTCTATGTGCCGTTGGGCAACTTTTACCACAATGACCGGAGCTTCGCCGCTGTGACGAACGACATGGCGCGCAAGCTGACCTATAACCAGGTCGATTTTGACTATGTCTGGGACCGTGATCTTACCGGTATGACGATGGTTCATGGCGCCGTCACAATGGCTAACGGCTGCACTTACACACACATCCTCGTGCCGCCCGGAACCATTATTCCCGAGGACACCCGAAGCTGGATGAAGGCGCTTGACCCGGGCCATGAACTCATAGTCGATGCTGACGACGAGACACTGTCCGCGTTGGTCGGCGCATTCCATGACAGCGACGATTGCTTCAGCGTCATCTCGAGCGATGTGCCGATCGCCATGCGCCGCAGGACCGCCGAGAGTGGCGAGGTAATCTGCTTCCTGCTGAACGAGTCGCTACGCCCGCAGACGTTGCACATCAAGCTCGGCGTTGAGGCCGCCGTTCATGAGATCGATCGCCTTTCATGTCAGTTGAACTTTATTGAAAAATGCACAGCCGGTAGCTCGCTCGCCATCGGACTGCAGCCTGTGCAATCAAGACTGCTGATGATCGCGCCTTTCGACCATCGCGGCGGCGGACCCGAAAAGCGTAGGCAATGCGGCACATCGCTGCAGCTCGACGACTGGACGCTGACGCTGCCCGACGGCAGCAACCATAGCATCGCGTCCGACTTCCCGGACTGGGCCGACCTGGGCTTCGGCGGTTATACCGGCTTCATGAGCTATGCCAGCACCTTTGAAATAGAAGCGTGCTACGCCTGTTCACTGTCACTCGGAAAGGTTTGTTATGCCGCTACGATTCTTATCGACGGGGGCAAGGTAGCGGATGCCGTGTTCGCGCCCTTCACCGTTGATCTCGGCACGCTCGACAGCGGTCAACATACGCTGGAAGTCCGGGTCCTGAACACCTTGGCAAATACCGTATTTGGCGATCCGGTCAGACTGGAACAGGCTGAATCGCGAGGTGCATTCAAGGGAACGTATGCGCCGGTTTATGAACCGCTTGACCGGCTGAAGTTGCCCTCGGGCCTGTTCGGTCCGGTGACGCTTCGGATAATGTCATGAATCCCATGGACAATAAATTGTTGTAGTGAGCTTGGAAATAGTGCAATATTGATGTTACAGTTTATTTGTGGCGTGGTCTTTTTATGCGCTACAAGTGATGAAATGGCAACCGTTTCTCTATGTCTCGACGAGGTCCACTTCTAACATTGAATTTGGAGTCCCATGATGCAAACCAAGAAATGCAAGTTTCCCTTGTCAGAACTGCCCTTCGGCATGCACCCGTCGACCACGCTCAGGACCGGCAGGACAATTCGATCCCGTCGGCTACACGAGTGGCTACT
>CAUZRT010000124.1:0-9519 GCA_963582235.1 Lentisphaeria bacterium | reverse complement strand
GACCGGCGGGCAGACCGGGCAGCAAGGAGCCATCATCATTCCGGGGACCGAGCCGCATAGCACCGTTGATCTCGGTGTTGACACGATGATGTGGCTGTTCAACGACACCAACTTTGAACATCCGATCAACTTCAACGACGATCAGGGGACAGGGGGCACGATCGGATTTTCGTCGTCGGCTAAGATCGAGACGACGCTGAATCCAGGAACCTACTACATGCTGATCTCAGCCCATGATCGCTTTGCTGACGAAATTCCTCTATACGCACTATTGGCCAATGCCAATCCGGTTGTGGGGGTGACAGTCATAGCACCTGATCAACCGCAGATCAATCCGCAGACACCGCTGATAACGGACGATCTTGTCGCCGCGGTGCCGGATGACTTCATCGAAGATACGACATTGAATTATCGTTGGTTCCTGGATGGAGCCGAGGCCTTGGTGACGCCGATCAATCCGGGAGATCCGGCCAATCTTCTGCCGGCGCAATTGACCCGGGCCGGACAGGTATGGACGGTGGCCGCGTTCGCCATTACGGTGAACGGCGTCAGCACGGACAGCCCGATAAGCGCTCCGGTCACCATTCTGCTCAATGACTGGTCACTGGACGTTGTGGCGACCAAGAGTTTCAGCGACGGATCCAGCTCGCCGCCGCAGACCGTGACCATCGGCTGGCGGACGGATGCGACCCATGGATGGGACGAGGATGTCGATGTCGACCTGCCGCTGCTGAGCATCCCGCCGTTCTTCGGCCCAGCGCCGATACCAACGTTGGCGGGAGTGCCGGCGGGCAGCTTCTTCTCGCGCGGATTTGCGGACGGCCATACCGTGATGCGGACGGACTTTCGGCCGTTCGGCCGGCCCGCCACCTGGCTGCTTTTCCTCGATTTCGGCGACAATCCGACCGAGATCCGGGTTGACTGGGCGGAACCCGTGTTGCCGCGTTCGGATCTGCCGCTGACCCTGGTCGAGGTGGACGCCGAGAATGGGTTCGCCGCCATCCCCGAGACTTTTCTCGATATGCGCGACACGACTCAGCTTGTCATTGATGCAGCGGACATTGCCCGCGCCGAGAGGGTGACGAAGGTCTACCGTATTCAGATCGGTCAGTCCAGCCAGACCGTCACCCTGCAGTTAAATCCGGGCTGGAACCTGATTTCCCTCCCGATCCAGCCCAATGATCCCGATCCGAATGTGGTCTTTGCGAACAATACCGGCAAGGTCATTGCCGGCGCCGTTTGGGGTTTCGATCGCGGCAGCTACTTCGAAGCGGACCGTGTCGAAGCAACCAAGGGATATTGGGTGTTCAATCCGCGGGATACGGTCGAGATCGTTGTCGTTGCCGGTGTGACGATTATTTCAACGATTGTCATCGACGAAGGCTGGAACCTACTGGGGCCGACCAAGACGACGGTCATTTCACGACAAGCCCTGTTGCAGTTGGACGGTGTGACGTTGAATCGGGTGTTCTTCTTTTTCCAAGGCGCATATCGTGACGCGCCGCAACGGCTCGACGCCAACAGCGAGCCGGGAATCGAAATGGAAGAGTTGCGCGGTTACTGGTACGAGTCGGATGTCAGCAAACCACTGACTTTCGAATAGGCTCTCTTCCGCCCGCAGCGCTAAAGGAAAAGATCCGGTACTCGAGTACCGGATCTTTTTTTATTCGAAGCCCGCGTCCCGAATCTCCAGTCGTCGCGCCAAGGCGATGAATTGGTCAACCGTCAAATCCTCGGCGCGCAGGTTCCCATCAAGACCGAGCGCTTGGAAGCTTTCCGCGAGCCGGTGCGATCCGACGCCCGATTTCAGCACGTTGATGAGCTTCTTGCGACGTTGCGAAAACGCCTGTCGCACAAGCTTCGCCAAATGTCGATATTCAACCGGATCGATTGGCTGCGCCTGCAGGTCAAATTCGACAAATGCAGAGTCGACACCGGGTTCCGGCCAAAACACCGATGCGGAGATGGTCCTTAACACGGAGACGTCATACAGCGCCTGTGCCTGCACCGACAGCGCACCATACACCTTGCTGCCCGGTGACGCGGCCAGGCGTGCGGCCATTTCGCTCTGCAGAAGAAGGAAGAGTTTACCGGGTCTGTTTTCCGTTGCCAGGAACCGTGAGATGATGTTGGTACTCGCGGAATACGGCAGATTTGCCATACATTTGTATGGGTGCGTGCGGTTGATATCGTCGAAATCGGTGCGCGCGGCATCTCCCTGAATGATGCGAATCACATGATTTCCGTCATATTTTCTCTCGAGGTATGCGACCAGCCTGGCGTCATACTCTATGGCAACGACATTGGCACCTGCGGCAATGAGGCGATCCGTCAGTATTCCTGTGCCTGGACCGATCTCCAAAACCCATTCGCCGGGCCGCGGGTCGGCCTGGCGCATCATCCAGTGCAGGGTATTACGGTCGACGAGAAAATTCTGGCCAAGCCGTCGGCTTGGCTGGACGCCGAGTTCCCGTAACAACCGTTGTAGTTCGCGCCGGGTCATGGGCGGATCCATGGTTGATCGAATTCGAGATCGGGCTTGGTGAGGCGGGCACTATCGCGCGTTTTGTACATTTCCAATCGTTCACGAAGCGAAATTACAGACCAATTTGCAAAATTTCCGTTTCTGGATAATAATACCATGTGTTTTTCCTATCGTCTCCGGTGCAAGGACCGAAATATTACGGAGATCTTGGCCAACCACGTCGCCGTGAGGGAAGCTCCGGTGCCATGTGCCACCGGCAAACGCCGATTAGGCGCATCGCTGTTCCCAGCTGGCCCATGTTTGCGGCAATCATCGATGACTGGTTGCGTTCATGAAAACAGAGAAATTTCAAAACCCCGGCGAGATACCTGGGCACGATCCGTTGCCGTGTGTCGATCGGTGGCGGTTTACGCTTATCGAGTTGATGGTCGTCATTTTTGTGATCCTGATCATTTTTGGCATGCTTTTGCCTACCTTGCAAGGTGCAAAGCAGACCGCATTGACCTTGGATTGCATGAATATTCTCAAGCAGTGGAGTATTGTTCGGGCTAATTATTCAACGGACAACAACACGATATTCCCGGGCTGGTGGCCGAAAATACCGCCGGAGCCATGCCAGAGTATCGCCGACGACACGGCAACTGAGCCGCAGGTATACTGGTGGCATGTCTACCACAACGCCGGGTATTACGAAGCAACGGATACCACCGTCAGCGAGTATTATCTGAAGCTGGATATGAACTGGTGCCGGACCGAATCGGAGATGCGTGTCGACGGACTGCGGGCATGGACGGGGCTTTACAGCAACATACCGGGAGTGGCGCCGAACCCGTGGAAGGCGACCTCGAACGCGTTTCGCATGTACGGCATAAGCTTTGCGCAGTTCTCGGAACTGCGGCCGTGGACCGATCTCAACGCCACACAGGGCACCGCGAACCGCTACAATTCATGCTGTGGATCGACGGATGTCGACTCGGCGAATATAAAATTCAGCTGGGGTTCGGCGCGATCATTTGTGGCGTCGCCGGAACTGATCCCAATGATGGGTGACGCCCGGTCATCAACGAACCGCGAATACGTGGGGGGGCAAACCAATTTGCTGACCCCGTTTTACGGGCTCGCGACGCGACACGGTCCCGGGACGTTCTACGATGGTCCGGGAAAGGCGAATATTCTTTTTGCGGACGGTCACGTTGAATCCCGCCAGTCCTATCGCATCAATCCCACGTGGCCCGATTACATAAATGGGGTTAACGACGTCATCGGCGTGCCGACCACTGCCATTCCTGCGTTTCAGGAAGGGGTGCAGTGGCTGTTCGGCGGCTTTCCGACCTCGGGCTCAGTGTCCTTGCCGATCGGCAATAGCAAGCCGGTTTATTCCTGGCCGTGATTCGGGCCTCCGGTAGATCGGCTACCATCGATTTGTCGAACGTGTCAATCCCTTCTCCGAGGCCCCCCGGATATATTTCTTCGAAAATAGATCAGGATGTAACTGAGTCGTTCAACCGCGCGTCGATATATCGGCGGTGCGTCATCACGTAGCACTCGCGGATCAGTGCATCGAGCTCCGCATCCGCAAGAAAGCGATTGGAAAATCCGGGAATGTCGGGATCTATGGCGAGTCTGGCTGTATGAATGAGATGGCGGATAAGGTCCTTGGGAGCCTCAGTGCCGACGGCGAAGCGGATGGTCGTTGGCGAAATGCCGGGCGATCGGAGTTCATCCGGATTCAACTCTGAGTGCATTGTCAGACCGGGACAGCTGACGATGGGATTGGTCTGCCCGAGACACTTGTCGATGTGCCCGAATGTCGGCTCGAGACAGTCGAAAAAAACTCTGGAATGGTGCCTGCGGCACTTGTGCCATATCAACGGTGAAGTATTAGTCGCGCGGCGTCTAATGCTTCACTGCAAACGCCAGATGCGTGACCGTCAGCCCCTGGTCTTCGAATTCGCGTTCGAAGTCCGTCTTGATCGCACCGATATCGGCAATGCCGTCGGGATACGAATGGTACGCGTCGAGCGGCGCAATGGCCGCTCTCATAGCGGCCAGGTAGTTGGCATTATCGGTCGACAGATGGACGACACCGCCGGGCGCGATCTTCTGTGCCAACCGTCCAAGGAATTCCGAAGTCACCAATCGCTTTGACCTGTGTCGCGCCTTCGGCCACGGATCGGGGCAAAGAATGTGAGCCCGATGCAGGCAATGATCCGGCAGCAGGTGGCCGGCCAAATCCCACGCATTGACACGAAGTAGCGCAACGTTGGTCAGGGAACGGCGTTCGATCTTTCGTTGTACGCGGCGCAACCGGCCCAGCATGACATCGGCTCCAAGGTAGAGGGACGCAGGATCTTTCCCCGCCATTGCCAGCAGAAACCCGCCCTTACCGCAGCCGAGATCCAACTCGACCCGGGAAAATCCGGTCGGCGGCTCCCAGATTCGGTAGGCCCCGGTCAGGATGTGGATCATGGGAGAAGTGGGATAATGATTGACAGACTACTGGTGCGGCGTCGCACAAATTTTGGGCGAAATATCGGCAGTTCATCTCATCGGAATAAGTTACAGACGAGGATATTGCCAGCCCCGCGGTAGCGGGGCTGGCCCGCCGGTGGCGGAAAATTCCGATACTGTTTAGAGACAAGACACCAGCT
Source organism: Lentisphaeria bacterium (assembly GCA_963582235.1). Classification (GTDB taxonomy): domain Bacteria; phylum Verrucomicrobiota; class Lentisphaeria; order JABSQK01; family CAJWLW01; genus CAUZRT01. The sequence goes on along the minus strand of CAUZRT010000124.1, from coordinate 4,383 downwards.
TACCGACTTCAAGGCGTCAGGACCTGATGTTTCTGAAGAACGCCGAGAGGATTGAAGACGAGGGTGACAATCGTCTTGCGAGTGACGTAATGGGAATAGCCCGGTATATTATCCATGAATGATCGTTCATCACCGATCTTGCGGCCGGAATAGGCGGTTCGCTCTTCCTGCGTAGTCCATTCGTACGTCCAGATCTCGGCGCCGTCCTTATCCTGCTTCTGTTTCGGCTGGCCGAAATAGTTGATCACATCTTCACGTGTTGTTACACCGTCGGTCACATACTTGTCGATATTGCCGCGCTGTAGTTCGTCGAAGATGCCGGGCTGCGTCGTTTTGCACCCCCAACCGCCGCCTGACACGACGATACAAATCGCAATCACGATGGCTTTCCCGAGTTTGTCCATTGGTTGCCTTATCCAGAAGTTCACGAGACGCTTTGATTTCTGGTCAACGGCAACGAACTATAGATCAGGCCTGCTTAAAATCAACAGTAGAACCCCGCTCGACGTCATGACAACGGATCGCATCGCTGCGGCAACCGAACGCCGCGTCCGCGCCTACATTGCGGAGCATCAGCTCCTGACCGGCGTTCATCGCCTTGTTGTTGGATTCAGCGGCGGGCCGGACAGCACGGCGTTGCTTCTCTTGGCAGCTGAGATTCACGCGGACTGCGAGGCCATCCATTTTAACCACGGCCTGCGCGGCAGGGCGGCCGAAGAAGATGCCGTCTGGTGCCGCGCTTTCTGCCGGCAAAAGGGAATCCGATTTCAGGCAACGAAACTGCCCGTCGCCAGAAAGCGACGCCAGCGCGAGAGTATCGAAATGGCCGCGCGCCGGCTGCGCCTGGAACATTGGCGCACATTACTCGGGGAGGATCCCACTGCGGCAGCGGCCCTGGGCCATCACCTGGATGACAAAATCGAGAACTTTTTCCTGCGCCTGATGCGCGGAAGCAACGCCGGCGGCGTGACTGGCCTGCGGAACCTTACGACTATTAACGGCGTCAAATTCCTTCGTCCGTTGCTGTGTCTGCGACGCGCGGACATTCTCGCGTACCTGCAGGCGTGTGGCGTTGAAGACTATCGCCACGATGCGAGCAACGATGATCAGCGCCTCACACGGAATCGGATTCGGCACCGACTTCTCCCCGTGCTGCGCGAATTTCAGGCGAGTGACAGCGGCGTCATCAGCAGTCTCGAGCTGATTGAGCAGGATGCCCGTTTCATCGAATCGGCGGCGGCAACGCATTCCTCCGGAGAACGGCTGGCAGCGCAGACTCTGCGCGATATCGATTCGGCATTGTGGCCGCGATTGTTACGTAAATGGATGCGGACTGCCTACGGATTGGACCTCAGTTTTCGCGGTAGCGTTATTAGAGAGTTGTCACTGCGGGTGGCCGCCAACCCGTGTGGATCTTTCCAGATCGATGTCGACAAATCGTTCGTCTTGCAGTGTGATCGCGGCAGATTCGCAATGGCGCCGAGAGATCGGCCCGAGCTCAGTTCGGCGATCCCCTGGAATTGGCGTTCCACGCCGGGCATCGATATACCCGATGTCGGCGCCCGGTTGTCAGCGCGAGAAGTCGATCGCGACGCGTGGCGGGATTTCGCGAATTGTTCGCATTCGTATTGGGAGCCGTCAGTACTCAGCAATACATTGATCATACGACCGCGGTACCCGGGCGATCGTATGATTCCATTTGGACAGAATTGCCCCGTCCGGGTGAAGAAGCTAATCGGCAACGCCCGATTGACAATGAATCAGAAGCGCCGGCTTTTCCTCGTCTGCCGTGACGATAGAACCGTCCTCTGGATCCCTGCGGTTCGTCGCGGCAATATCGGCAGGCTGGACGATTCATGCAAGACAGCGATCGAATTGTCGTGCCGGTTTGATGCAACATGAGTGGTAAACAAAGTTAACTGCGTACGTGCAATGAGCCCTCGTACAAAAATTGTGTGGATGTTGCTCACGGGTGCCCTAACGGTCATCCGTGCTGTCGCCCAGGCGGCGGCACCCCTCGCCGAGGATGCGTCGGCGGCAGACGCATCCGTCACCGCTGAGAGTGCCCCTGTTCAGCCGGCCGCGCCAGTCGCGCCAAGGGTCGACACTGAAGCGCTGCGGCGGACGGCAGAGATGGGGACGCATGCATATGAGACAGGCCTTTACGATATGGCCGAGGGCCTCTTTAGAGAGTACTGGGCGGGGGCATACACGGAGGACGATCTGATCGATGCTGCCGACCGCTTGATTAAGAGTCTCGTCGCGCAGCAAAAGATAGAGGGCGCCCGGCAGATCATCAACGCCGTCCCGAACCGGGTCACGGGACTGCTCGGTCGGCACGAGGATGCGGCGGGGCCGAAACTGTCCACGGAAACGCGAACGGTATTGGCCTACTGGGATGGCCGCCTTGTTTTTCTCGCGGGCGACGAAGCAGCGGCGCTGCCGAAGCTTGAAAGGGTCGCATCGCTGACATTGTCGGAGCAGCGCCGCATCGATGTCCTGCTCGACATTGCCTATTGTCATGTGGCCGCGGAGGACTGGACAGACGCTGTGAGCGCCTTCGAAAGCGTGCTCGATTTGAACACCGGCGAAGAAGCCGGTAACAAAGCCCGTCTCGGTCTGGTGCGAACGCTGATCAGGCAAGGCAAGTACCCGCGAGCAAACGGCGCGATCATGGCCCATTGGATGGTCGCCACCGGGGTTTACCGCCATAAACTCGGAATGCTCAAAATCGTAGGTCTGATCGAACTGGGGCTGGCCGACGAAGCCCACCGTTTTTTTCAAAATAATTTCGAGAACACCATGGATTTCACCGTTGATGATGAGGACTACCCAATTCTCCGTGCACTGGGGCTCCGGCTCATCGAGGCCGACATGCCGAAGGTAGCGGAAAAACTGTTCGAGCGGATGTTATCCTTATTCTCCGGTGATGCGAGAATGACGGAACTGCTACTGGATATCGTCGATGCGCGCGAAGCGGCAAACGACATTGAAGGTGCCATACAAAAGAGCATGGTCTTCCTGGAGATCTATACGCAGGATGCACGGAATCCGCTCATTCGCTTTCGCGTTGCCCGGTTCCACCTGCAACTGGCTGACAGTGCCAACGCAAGTCTCTTTTTCGGTCAGGTGCTCAATGATGCAGATGCACCGGTCGAGCAACGGTATCAGTCAGCCGAAAGCATTGCCTGGATTCAGCGCGACAACAAGGAATATGATGCGGCCATCGATACATTCCTGCGTGCCTCGCGCCTCGAGGGTTCCGATGAACTGAAAGCGACCGCCGAATTCTTCGCGGCGGAGATATACCGCGAGACGGAACGATTCACCGTCGCCGCCACTTACTACAACAGCGTCGCGGCAAAGTATGCCGGCAACTCCCATGCCGAGGAAGCCCGTTACAAACAGGGTTTGTGCCGCTATGAGGCCAAGCTGTTCCGTCAAGCGGCCGCGGATCTGGGGAATTTTCTTCTTGAATGGCCGCAGAGCAAGCGTTTCTCGAAGGACGCCATTCTGCAGAAAGGCATTGCCCATAGTAAGATTGACGAGCACGAGCTGGCGATCGCGGAGTTTGTCGAATTTCAGCGCCGCTTTCCCGCTGATGACGAGGCGACCTACGCCATGCTCAAAGCGAGCGAAGCGTCCCAGAAACTTGACCGGCTGAACGACGGGATCGACTACCTTTCGGTCATCATCGAACAGTACCGCGAATCACAGAGGTATCCGTATGCATTGTATCGCCGTGCCTATCTTCGGCTGGCAAACGGCGATTATCAGCGGGCCGTCGCGGACGGTGACAGGTTCCTCCGCGAATGGGGCGAATCGCGCCGAGATCTGGCGCCGCACATACTTCTGTGGCTCGGCGATCATCATGCCACCATCCGTGAACCGGAACAGGCTGAGCATTACTTTATCGAGCTCGTTCAGGAATACGCCGAATCACCGCATGCGCCCGAGGCCCTATACGAGGCAGCGAAAAACGCGTACAGACAAGAGGCATTCAAAAAGGCGCTCGGCTATGTCGACCGGATATTTCAGGATTACAAGAAGGCGCCGGACCGTGTCCTAGCCAAGGCCTATTTTCTTCGTGGCGACATAAAATCATTTCTCGGTGAATTCGAAACGGCGGCGGATGCCTTCGGGAAATGTGCGGATCTGGTACCCGAGACGAACCAATACTTTGCTGCCCTAGGCCGGCTGGGCGACTGTCATTACTCGATGGCCAGCCTTAAGAAGCAAAAGAAACTGGCCGCGGCGGATTTCGACCGCGCCTTGAATATTTACGGGAGGATCAAGGCGTCCATCGACATCAATCCACACCTTATCGAAAAAGCGCGATACCGTTTTGGGAAGATCCATGAAAAGCAGGGCAACATCGAAATG
>CAUZRT010000123.1:0-9558 GCA_963582235.1 Lentisphaeria bacterium | reverse complement strand
CTTGGCGAGACGACAGGAGATCGGAATTGCAACGGGGAAGGTGGAAAAGACGGAGGTAGCCATCAAACTCGCACGCCTGAAGACGCGGCCCATGTTCAATCTCAATGGCATGTGGATCGACACCAACGAGGCCCTGAACCCGAACACGCCGGACAGCGGCACAGACCCATGGACCGTAGGAATGGGCGTGACGATCCCGTGGTGGGTAGGGAAGAACCGTGCCGCAATCGAGGAAGCCGCGCACAAGCATGAAGCCGCGCTCAACAGTAAGGCTGATATCGAGAACCGAACGCGGGCCACAGTAAAATCGGTTTACTTTCGTCTCGAAAACGCGCGGCGCCTCATCGAATTATATGAGAAGAATCTGATTCCGCAGGCGACTGCGGCAATGGAAGTCGCGGAGACATGGTCGACCGAAGGCGGCGCGAAGGACATTGCCGGTTTTCTCGAAACACAGAGCGTATGGCTGAATTTCAACCTTGCCCGCCTGCGGGCAATCGCAGATTATCAGCAGGCCCTGGCACGAATGGAACGCCTGATCGGCGGGACCATGCCCGCAGGCGGAATTGGAACCGAAGATGATTAAGGGCAAAAAAACAACGCCTATAATAATGGACCGAAGACGCAGGAACACGTACCGGAATCCATCGATGAGCCCGGGCTTACCGGCCATCGTGATCGCCAGTGCAGTCCTGCTGGCGGGGTGTCAGGCGACTCTTAACAGCAGCTACCTTCAGCTGAGAGACCAGGCGGCGAATCCGCCGGCGTCACAATATTTTCTGGCAGCAACCACAGAGACGGCGGCCGCGAGCCCGTCCGAAAAATCCGGGACGGACGCTGACCGGTTCTCAGAGGACGTACAGAAAACGCTGCTCGATCAGAAGCGTCGCTGGGAAGCCGCTCTGTCGGCGCCATCTGAAAGGGTTGCGTTAGCGGACTTCAAGCCTGGCAATTACACCGAATACAAACATCTGGCAGAAGCCGCGGATTTGGATGAGCGCCTCGCCGACGGAATCGAGTTGGATTTGCTCGAGGGGCTGGTGCACGAGCTGAATCCGGGGCTGAAGGCAGCGCGTGAAGATGTCAAAGCGACGATCCAGCAGTATTCTCAGGCCGCCTATCTCGACAACATTCTGCAGCAATATACCGCCTTTACCAAACAACTGAACACGAAAATCGGGCACCCGCGGCACAAGGGCATGGCGGCCATGTCGTTCCCGTTTCCCGACACCCTTGCCCTGAAGGGACAGGTTGTCAACGAAGAGATCGAGATCGCTCGGCGAAAACAAGAGATTGTGCTGCGCGATCTGCTGACCCGAATGCGGGATGCCTACTTCAACTACCTCTTTGTTAACGAGGCCATCGCCATCAACCGCGAGAACCAGAAACTCCTCGAGCAGATGATCAAAGTCGCGCAGGCGAAGATCCGCGTCGACAAAGCGAAGTACAGCGCCGTCATCATGGCCCAGGTCGAACTGTCGAAATTAGCCAACGCCATTATCACCCTCGAAGAACAGCGTGAGACCTTGATCGCGCGCATCAATACGCTACTAAACCGACCCGCGGATGCAGCGTTGGGTGATCCGCACCCGATCGCGGATACGGACGTCGCCCTATCGCTTGACGAGTTGTACCCAACCGCACTCGAGAGACATCAGGAACTTCAGCAGCAACGGCTCCGCATCAGCAAAATGGAAACAATAGTCGAGCTCGCAACACGCATGGCGGTTCCCGATGTGTCACTGGGGGCGAGCTATTTCGAAGACCGCATGCGGCTGAGCAGCGGTGTCGACGGCCCGGCTTCCTTTATGACGAAGCGGACGTTGAACAACCGGCAATCGCCCTGGTTCGGGCAACGCGACGCCTACATTCGCGAGGTGGAAATCAAGGGCGGGGCCATGAAGGAAATGTTGACGGCCATGGAGGACCAGACCCGGTTTCGCGTTAAGCAGGAGCATTTCGGGCTCAATACCGCGAAGCGAAGTATTTCGCTATACCGAACAACGCTGCTACCGCAGGCGGGACAGGCGTTGGAAGCGGCCGGCGCCGCTTACCGCAGCGGCAAGACCGACTTTCTCACGTTTCTCGATACCGAGCGGACGCTCCTGAAATTCCGGCTTGAGGAACAGCGGGCTTTGCGCGACTTTCGTGTGCATCTGGCGAGGCTGGAACAATTGGTTGGCCACGCACTGCCACGGAAGCCGCTCGAGTTGCAGGATGTTCAGACAATAATGATTAAGGACAAAAAATAATCCCGTGGGAGATCCGTCATGAAAATCGACAAGAAAATTGCGATCATATTTGCGGTGATCGCAGTTCTCGCGTTTACCGGCGGCTTTTTTCTCGGCGGCAGCGGCGATGACCGTCCACCATCCACCCGTCTTCGCCCAGGTGGCTTCGCCGGGCAGGCCCTCCGCCCCCCACCATCGGCGCCATCGGCGACGGCCAAGGTCTGGACCTGCTCGATGCATCCGCAGATTCGCAATCCCGGTCCCGGCCAGTGTCCAATCTGCGGTATGGATCTGATTCCGGTCACCGAGGACGCCAGCGATGAAATGGGCCCGCGCGAACTGAAGCTGTCGGCGACAGCACGGCGTCTTGCGCAAATCGAGGTGGTGCCTGCTGAACGGCGGGCTGTGAGCCATGATGTCCGCATGGTCGGCACCATCGAATACGATGAAACGCGCCTGGCGACCATAACCGCATGGGTCGGCGGCCGGCTGGACCGACTCTATGTGGACTATACCGGCATCTCCGTACGCCCGGGGGATCACATGGTTTACATGTACAGCCCCGATATTTTTGAGGCACAGGAGGAGTTGATCCAGGCGAAGAAGGCCATTGCAGAGATGGCCGGCTCCCACATCGGGCTAGTATTGGAGATTGCCGAAGCGAACCTTGCGGCCATCCGCGACAAACTGCGGTTGTGGGGACTTACCCAGGATCAGATCCGGCAGATCGAAGATCGCGGCACACCCGAGGATCACATCGAAATCAACGCGCCGATCGGCGGCATTGTCGTACACATGAACGTCGTCGAAGGCATGTATGTCAAGACCGGGACGCCCATTTACCGCATCGCCGACCTTTCCCAGGTGTGGGTGAAGCTCGACGCCTACGAGTCCGATTTATCATGGCTGCATTACGGCCAGGAAGTCGAGTTTGCCAGCGAGGCCCATCCCGGTGAGACGTTTACCGGCCGCATCGCCTTCATCGCCCCGATCCTGACCCGGAAGACACGCACCGTAAAAGTTCGGGTCACCGTCCCGAACCCCGATGGCAAACTGAAGCCAGGCATGTTCGTGAAAGCGATCGTGCGCGCACAGCTCGCCAAAGGCGGCAAAGTGATCGCTCCGGATCTCGCCGGCAAGTGGATCAGCCCGATGCATCCGGAAATCGTGAAGGACGAGCCGGGGCCGTGTGACATTTGCGGTATGCCGCTGGTGCGCGCAAAGGATCTGGGATATCAGCCCGCCGAATCGTCCGAGCCGCCGCTCGTGATCCCGGCATCGGCGCCACTGCTTACCGGCAAGCGGGCCGTTGTCTACGTCCAGTCCGCCACCGATGAAAGCCGGTTCGAGGGCCGTGAAGTCACGCTCGGGCCGCGGGCGGGTGATTATTACATTGTCGAGGCAGGGCTCGAAGCCGGGGAGAATGTGGTGGTCAACGGTAACTTCAAGATCGACAGCGCCCTGCAGATTCTGGCGAGGCCCAGCATGATGAGCCCACCCGCAGAAGGGGAAAAAGCGGGGGGCAGTGGGAAGGATGGGCCGCGACAAGAGGAAACGCGGTAGCACGAGGGCTAGAACACGCGTGAGAGGAGCCATCCGCATTAGGGGGGGGTGGACGGTGGACGGTTGACGGCGTCAACAAGGTAGTCTGGGGCCATGCCCGGGAAACTTGGCCGAAGGCCACGAACAAGATAGCCTGGGGCAACGCCCCAGGAACAGGAAACGCAACCACAACATCGCCCTTGTAGGGCGATTCGGTTTTTCAATACATTCCTGGGGCGTTGCCCCAGGTTAGGTCGTACATGGCCTCCGGCCAATCATGGATGTTCCATTCATTGCCCAGGGATACGTCATTGATGGGTGTTGGACGATGGTGTTAGAACCAAAGCTACAATTTTTCACGTCGTAAGCAGTTCGCAGGGTACATATGGTAACCAACGATCAAAATCATCCAACCACCACGCCGCGACCCGGCGGCGATCCACAGTCCACATCAGGTGCCGGCGATATGGCTCCACCGTCCACCCTCCACCGTCCACCCTCCACCCCCAACGGCCCCCTCGATCACCTCATTTACTTCTGCCTGACGAACAAACTCGTTATCCTCCTGGCCGTCGTCTTCATCGTCCTCTGGGGCATCATGGTGGCGCCGTTCGACTGGAATATCGAAAGGCTGCCGCGCAATCCTGTCCCGGTTGACGCCATCCCCGACATCGGTGAAAACCAGCAGATCGTTTTCACCGAATGGATGGGGCGCTCGCCCCAGGACGTGGAAGACCAGATCAGCTACCCGATCACCGTCGCCATGCTTGGCGTCCCCAAGGTCAACTCAGTGCGCAGCTCGTCGATGTTCGGCTTTTCCATCGTCTATATCATCTTCAAAGAGAACACCGAGTTCTACTGGGCCCGCACACGAATACTTGAAAAGCTCAACAGTCTGCCGGCCGGGACGCTCCCTCAGGATGTAAAACCGTCTCTGGGGCCTGATGCCACCGCACTCGGCCAGATCTTCTGGTACACGCTCGAGGGCCGGGACGAGAGCGGTAAGCCGACCGGCGGCTGGGACCTGCATGAGTTGCGATCGATCCAGGATTGGTATGTACGCTACGCCCTCATGTCGGCCGATGGCATTTCCGAAGTTGCCTCCGTTGGCGGCTATGTCCAGGAATACCAGATCGATGTCGACCCGGACGCCATGCGCGCTCACGGCGTCACCATCGAACAGGTGTTTGCCGCCGTGAAGATGTCGAACGTGGATGTCGGCGCCGGAACCATCGAAGTGAACAAAGTCGAGTACGTCATCCGTGGTCTGGGTTTTATCGAGAATATCGCGGACATCGAGAACTCGGGCATTAAGGTGAACGACAACGTTCCGATTTATATCAGGAACGTGGCTACCGTCAGCCTCGGACCGGCCCAGCGGCGCGGCGCCCTCGACAAAGGCGGCGCCGAAGTGGTCGGCGGAGTCGTCGTTGTCCGCTTTGGCGAGAATCCGCTGGCCGCTATCAAAAACATCAAGGAAAAGATAGGGGAGATTTCGCCGGGATTGCCGGCAAAGGCAGTGGTCGATTATACGAAGGTAACAAAAGGCGAGGTGGAATCGTTCGCCCGCGAGCATGGCTTTGACGCCTACGGCAGCGCGACGCTGAATCAGAATGCGTGGCTGGATTGGCTGCAGAATACACCGCTCGACGAGCGGCCGGCGTGGGTCACACTCAGCAAAGTCACCGTCGTCCCCTTTTACGACCGCACTGGCTTGATCTACGAAACGCTGGGCACACTGAACACTGCCCTGTCTGAAGAGATACTGGTCACCATCATCGTCATCATCATGATGGTGATGCACCTGCGCAGCTCGCTGGTCATCTCCTGCACCCTGCCGTTGGCCGTGCTCATGTGCTTCATCGCCATGAAGGTGTTCAAGGTCGACGCCAACATCGTGGCGCTTTCGGGGATTGCCATCGCCGTAGGCACCATTGTCGATTTGGGTGTCATCATCTGCGAAAACATCCTGAGGCATCTGGAAGATGCGGGTCCGGACGACGATCGGCTGGCAATCGTCTTCCGAGCGACCTCGGAGGTTGGCGGCGCCGTTCTGACGGCAATCCTGACGACCATTGTCAGTTTCCTGCCTGTCTTTACCATGATTGGTGCCGAAGGCAAACTGTTCAAACCGCTCGCCTTCACGAAGACGTTCGCCCTTTTCGCCTCAGTCATCGTCGCACTCACAATCGTTCCGGCCCTGGCGCATTGGCTGTTCACGTTCAATTTGCCCTTCCGCCGGCATTGGCAGCGGGCCACGTCGTGGGTACCTGCGCGGGCGGGCAAATGGATATTCCGGGCGATCAATCTGATTGTCGCACTATTTGTCGGCCTCCTCCTGACCCGACACTGGCTGCCCCTGGGGCCGGCGGCCGGCTTCGTGCCCAACGCCATTGTGGTCATCGGGCCCATTGTTGGTCTTCTTGCGTTGTTCGTCCTTTTCAGCAGGATGTACGGAGAAGTCCTCCGTTGGATTCTCGACCATAAGCTGGTGTTTCTCACTGTTCCTGCAATCATTGTCGTTGTCGGAGCCATGGTGTGGCTGGGTACGGACCGGGTGTTCGGCTGGCTGCCGCCCGCCGTCAAATCCGTGGGTGTTTTCAGCAAGGTCTCCAACACCTTTCCCGGGCTGGGCAAGGAATTCATGCCCGATCTGGATGAGGGCTCATATCTATGGATGCCGACGACCATGCCCCACGCCTCGATTGGCGAATGTCTCGATGTTCTGCAGAAACAAGACATGGCCTTTAATGGAATCCCTGAAGTTGCCTCAGCGGTCGGCAAGTTGGGACGAGCTGAAACACCGCTGGATCCGGCGCCCATCTCCATGATCGAGACCGTCATCAATTACAAACCCAAGTATATAGTGGATAAGGACGGCCATCGACTGCGGTTCAAGTTTGATCCTGACGAGATCGACTTTTTCCGCGATAGACACGGCAATCCAGTGCCGGCGGCGGACCGGGAGCCATACAAGGTTCGCGGCACCTTTATTCGCGACCCGGGCGGCGCCTTGATCCCGGATGAGGAGGGCATGCCGTACCGGCTGTGGCGCCTGCCGCTGGATCCGGATTTTAACAACGACCGCGACGCGTGGCCGGGTATCCGAACACCGAACGATATCTGGCAGGCCATTATCAAAGCCGGCAAGATCCCCGGGACCACGTCCGCACCGAAGCTGCAGCCCATTGCAACGCGCATCTTAATGCAGCAGACCGGCATGCGCGCCCCCATCGGCATTAAGGTGAAAGGGCCGGACCTGGAAACCATCGAACGTGTCGGGCTTCAGTTGGAGAAATTTCTCAAGGAGATCCCCAGCGTCGAACCTTCCGCAGTGTTTGCCGACCGCATCGTCGGCAAGCCCTATTTGGAAATCGATATCGACCGCAATGCTATTGCCCGCTACGGCGTGCCGATTCGGAAAGTTCAGGACGTCATCGAAATGGCCATCGGCGGTCGCAGGATCACCACAACCGTGGAAGGGCGGGAGCGTTATCCAGTGCGCGTCCGTTACCAGCGCGAGCTGCGTGACCGGATTGAAGACTTCGGCAAGATTCTGGTGCCCAGTGCGGGTGGGCAGCAGATCCCGATCATTCAACTGTCCGAGATCCGGTACGTGCGTGGCCCGCAGGTCATCAAGAGCGAGGACACCTTTCTGGTCGGCTACGTATTGCTCGACAAGAAGCCCGGCTACGCCGAAGTCGATGTTGTCGAAGATTGCCAGCGTTACCTGCAAAGCAAGATCGACAGCGGTGAGTTTGTTCTGCCGGCCGGTGTCTCGTATGTGTTCGCCGGAAACTATGAGAACCAGCTGCGGGCGGCAAAGACGCTATCCGTGGTTCTGCCGCTGGCCTTGTTCATTATTTTTATGATTTTGTATTTCCAGTTCAAATCGGTGCTCACCACCCTGCTGGTTTTTTCCGGCATCATTGTTGCCTGGGCCGGCGGCTTCATCCTGATCTGGTTCTACGGTCAGGATTGGTTCATGAATGTAGATCTTTTCGACGTTAGCCTGCGGGAGTTGTTGCAGATCAAGACGATCAATCTGAGCGTCGCTATCTGGGTGGGCTTCCTGGCCCTGTTCGGCATTGCCTCGGACAATGGCGTCGTCATCGCCACCTATCTCGATCAGAGTTTCGCGGCCGGCCGTCCAGACAGTATCGACTCGATACGCACTGCGACAGTGGCCGGCGCCGTCCGCCGCATCCGTCCCTGCCTGATGACCTCGGCCACCACGATTCTCGCCTTGCTGCCGATTCTCACCAGCACGGGCCGCGGCGCCGATATCATGGTCCCCATGGCCATCCCCTCCTTCGGCGGCATGCTCGTTGTGCTCGTGTCTGTTTTTGTTGTACCGGTGCTCTACTGTCTGGTCAAGGAATGGCAATGGCGACTCGGATCGGAAAGCTGAAACGACGGTAAACCGCGCTTGTCCTCTGGCAATTGTTGAGCAATCGGTACACGAAGTCGAATTATCTCGCGAAAGGGCTGAGGAATCGGTACACGAAGACGGTACACGAGTCTGGTTGAGCGTCGAAGCAACACGTCAGAAGAGAACAATGCCGATCGAGGCAACGGCGAGTACGCCGCGCCTCATCGGCGGCATTAGGTGCTCTCTGAAAACCCCGGGTGCATGCGTTCGAGGATTTGCAGAAAACGCTTTCGCTCGGCCGCATTGAAGTCACCGCCATCCAGATAGCAAATGGCAAAACGCCGGAGACCATAGGCCGTCATGGTCGGCATATCGTATCCGGAATTGAGGAACGACTTGAAGTTGTGCGCACGTCGGGCAATGGAGAGCGTACGGTCTTTGCAGGAAAGCGTTGAAACGTCGATCAGCCCGAATTCGTCCGTAGGTGTAACAACGACATTGCCCGAGTGTATTGCCCGGAAGTGAATGCCCTTGTCATGGAGGGAACGCATAAAGCCGGCAAATTGATCCAGCAGGGGATCGGAGTCCTTCGTTCGGCCGACGACCTCGCGAAGTGTTTCGCCGAGCAGGGGAATGTAAACGACCGCATCGAGGTTGGTGCCCTCGATCCGAAAAATATCGAGAATCTCAACCGTGGGAATGCCCAGCTGGTGCAGCCGCAGAACAGCACGCTCGAATCGTGTAACGTAGGGGAGAAAGACTGCTGTTGACAACCTTCGTTTCAAGCGGAAAAGCTTGACGATGGTGCCTCGCGGAGTCCGCAGCACTTTGTCGCCGTAGCTATCCATCGACAGCACTTCGGCGTCTTTTATTCTGTCTTGGTATTCTTCGAGACTGATGGTCCTCATAGCGCATCACTGAATCAGCGGCCCGATCAATTTTGATGACTTTTCCGTTACCTTTTCCAGCTTGCCTTCGTGCCCGCCCACACCGATAATCCCGATCTGCATGATGGCATCAGGGGTCATCACTCCTCCTTACGTATTGTACGAACCGCAAGCATGAACATCGCTGGTTTCACCGGGAATTCTTATCCATGATTCGTAATCGATCCATTCGCCGCGTGAGTAACGTTCCGTGTTGTCACGAGACAACGCGGTCACGGGATAATACCTCTGTATTCGCAACATCGATTACGAATTGATAGATTACGAGTGAAGTGCTGTTGAGTGTCAAAATTACAAATTCGTTAACGATCAATTTTTCTCATTCAATGCAACGTATGGCATCCAGGCGGCCCTGTAAATCGATCGAGCCGATTTCGGCGCCGATCACAACAAGCCGCGACGTCTCCAACTCGTCCGGCCATTCGTTGATCTCGAGGCCGGAGGCACTGAGTTGAATAAGCCTGGG
>CAUZRT010000122.1:0-9615 GCA_963582235.1 Lentisphaeria bacterium | reverse complement strand
CCGCGTCAAAATATTTAATCTCCGGCAACGTCGCCAATATTTAATGGTTCAGAATTGATGCCTGGGTGTATATTGTGAGACCATCGGGCGCCATGGTTCATAGGGGCGGACAGTCCGAATACAGCTCTCATTTCCGCCGGTTTGCCAGTGACAGGTAAATAAGTATGATACTAAATCCGGCAGTTGGATTCTGGCATCAAACTTTGCAGACGTGCTGAGGGAATAATTCGTGTGCGAAACGAGTGATCAGACGTGCTGAGGAAATAATTCGTGTGCGAAACGAGTGATCAGACGTGCTGAGGGAATAATTCGTGTGCGAAACGAGTGATCAGACGTGCTGAGGGAATAATTCGTGTGCGAAACGAGTGATCGGTGAGCAATTATCGGTGATCAGTGTGATATCAAACCTGCGAAGACCGACCACGACAATTCACCCACTGGGTGAACGCGACGGCACCGCGCTGGGAACGAGAATCCCTTAATTAGTAGATAATAACATCCGCGTCCATCCGTGTGATCTGCGGGCAACTGCTTTTTCTAGGACGATAACTTCATTGATACCGGAATCGTTAAAGCCGCTATATGAAGATTGCCATCCTTACATCCGGCGGCGTTGACAGCTCCGTGGCGCTGAACCTGCTCGCACGAGAGGGTAGCCATGAGCTCGAGGCATTCTACCTGAAGATCTGGCTTGAGGAAGAGCTGGCTCATCTCGGTGACTGTCCTTGGGAGACGGACCTGGCCTGCGTGCGTGAGATCTGTGAAGCGCTTGACATTCCGCTCAGGGTGGTGCCGTTACAGACCGAATACCTCGAGCGTGTCGTCGGCCACGCCATTAGCGAACTCGAGGCCGGTCGCACGCCCAGTCCGGACATACTCTGCAATCAACACATCAAATTCGGTGCTTTCTTCGACGCGATTGACGACGACTTCGACAAGGTTGCCACCGGGCATTATGCCCGAATCGAGGCGCAGAACGGCTCGTCTCTGCTCAAGCGTGCACCGGATCCGGTCAAGGATCAGACGTATTTTCTGTGCACCCTCAGTCAACAGCAGTTGTCACGCCTGTTGTTTCCCATCGGGCATCTGCAGAAGAGTGCCGTGCGGCAGTTAGCCGATGAGTTCGATCTGCCGAATAAGCACCGCAAGGACAGCCAGGGCCTCTGTTTTCTCGGCAAGATCAAGTACGCCGAGTTCGTCAAGTTTCACCTGGGTGAAAAGACCGGGTTCATTATCGAAAAGGAGACGGACCGCAGGCTCGGCACGCACAACGGCGTCTGGTTCCATACGATTGGTCAGCGGCAGGGCCTCGAGCTCGGCGGCGGCCCGTGGTATGTGGTGGCAAAGGATCTGGCGCAGAACACACTCACCGTCACCCATCAGGACAATCTGGCGGTGCATGAGTGCGACGCATTCACGGTAGGGGATATCAACTGGCTTTGCCGGCCGCCGAAAACAGCCGACCTGCAGCTGAAGATCCGTCACGGTCCGCAATTGTCATCGTGCCGAATCGCCAATCTCGACAACGGCCGATTACACGTGGAAATGGCGCCCGCCGATCCCGGCGTCGCGTCCGGCCAGTCTGCTGTGTTTTACGAAGGCGAGATCTGTCTAGGCGGCGGTATGATTGAGTAAGTTGATCGCATGGGGATTTATTATTTGATACTCAGCAGCACTTTGCTCGTAATCGATCGATTCGTCGATGAAAAACGCGGAGATGCGCCGGCTGTCTGCGGCGTTGACGACGCGGTGATGGCGACACATGTTGCCTTCGCCGCAATCAAAGCGGTGCGCGAGCGCCGGACTGTCAGTTTAGATGAAGTTTGAGATGGCATGGTGCAGGGCGGAGGCCGCCACTCGAAGACTGCCTGCCTGCCTTTGAACGGCGCCAGGAGCCTCTTTGCGTTCCTTTGTCCTACCGTACGGTAGGATCAGAGACCCGGCGAAGCCGGCTAAATTCACAAGGAGTCAAATCATGAGCGACAAGATCACCAGGACAGGCGAGGAATGGCGCGAGCAATTGACTCCGGAGGAATACAATGTCACTCGGCAGAAGGGCACGGAGCGCGCTTTTTCGGGGGCGTACTGGGAGTGCAAGGCGGACGGCAAGTACCGGTGCGTCTGCTGCGGCAGCGACCTATTCAGTTCCACCACCAAGTTCGACTCGGGTACCGGCTGGCCGAGTTTCTGGGAGTCGATGGATGCGGACGCCGTCGCCCCGGAGGAAGACAACAGCCTCTTTATGAAGCGGACGGAGGTGGTATGCAGCCGCTGCGACGCCCATCTCGGTCACGTTTTCCCCGACGGTCCGCAACCGACCGGTCTGCGTTACTGCATCAATTCCGCCGCTCTGACATTCGAAGCGACTGAATAACTCAATCGCACAGGCATTTGTTATTTGAGTCTCAGCAGCGCTTCACTCGTAGTCGATCAATTCGTGACCGATGTTCTAATACAGGTCGATTACGAATCACGGATAAAAAGCTCCGGAAAAGCCGGCTAACTCGTGGCCATCGCAGGTGAGGACGGATATCCTATTAGATGCCTGTATCTGGCCGCAGGATTCATACCGGTGGGTGGAATTCAACGACCCTTGCGGTTTCGATTCGGCGGGAAGGACGTCAGGGGGTTAAGAGATATGTCGCGGCAGGGGATTTTGTGACGACGGATTCGCATGTGCGGACTTAAATGGGCAGGGGTAAGACGAAGTGGGCAACAGCGCCGGCGGGCTGTAACACGGATGGGCACCTCGGTTGCGAAGTGAATCAACCCCATCGACATTTCGACGCAGCCGGTACCCGGCAGGAAGCCGGGGCCTGACGCAAATCAGTTCGCGAGTGTCCTGAGTCTTAATTAGTGGCTGAACGAAAACCCCTCCGCCGCGAATCGAGAAATCGCGGGTTTTCGTTCAGCCACTAATTAAGACATTCAATACAGATCATCAAACAACAGCGGCTGCAGCGATTCGTCTACTTTCTGCCGGCGTTGGGGAGCGCGGCTCGCGGCCTGTTCATAGGTTTTCAAACGGTCTGCGATATCCCGAAGAAACGGTGACGGCGCGGTCTCGTGCGAGACACCGAACAGCCGGCGCCGCTTCGCGCGTACAAAGACCAACTGCTCGCCGGCTCGTGTCATAGCTACATAAAATAGGCGACGCTCTTCCTCCGGATCGCTCTCCATACCGTCGCGTTCCAACGGCAGTAGTCCCTGTTCGCAGCCAACGATAAAGACCACCGGAAACTCTAGGCCTTTGGCGGCATGGATGGTCAGCAGCGAGACCTTCTCTACAGTCCGATCCAGGGCATCCGTATCCTGCTGCAGGACGAGCATGTCCCAGAACGCTGCCATCGGATTTTCGGCAGGCGTTGAGCCGCTGCTGCATCGCCGGGCCAGTCGTTCCAGACGCTGGCGATTTTGCCACATATCGGAGCCATTGACGAGGAGCCGCTGCCAGACCGGCAGCTCAGCGAGTCGGTCGATGGCGGCCGGTAAGTCGTTCATCCGGCAATCAGGGCTGAGATTCCGGCAGTCCTGCACGAACTGCTGCAGGCCGGATCCGACGCGTCTAGGAATGAACGACGCATAGCGTAGCACGGCTTCGATCGACGTCAGCGAAACGGGCTTGCCTTCCTCGCGCTAGAGTTCGCCAACCGTCTTTGCCGTCTTGTCACCGAAGCCGGTGATCGTCATTCGCAGCAGCCGCAGAGCGTTCCCGACGCCAACCGATTCCGTACCGGCCATGCGAATGAACGCTATCATTTCAGGGACGCCGGTCTGCTCGAGGAGCGGGCGGTCGCCCGATGTCTGAAACGGGATACCGCTGCGCTTGAACGCTTCCTCGAGCAGCGCCTTCTGGCTGTTTAACCGATACAGGACCGCGATGTCACCGAAAGTTCGTTCGCCTTCGGCGCCGCGTTCGACACGTTCGAAATCCTGTGAGAACATGCTGGTGCTGCCGATCATCTTTTCGATCTGATGAACGACATACTCCGCTTCGGCCTTGTCGGTGGGCGTTTCGTAAATGGTCAACCGGCCGGCGGTGTAAATGCGCGCCGTCAAATCGGGCGCATCGATGGCATCGCCATTTTCGATCACCTGACCGGATGCGGTGAGGATGTCCGCCGCGGAGCGATAGTTGTCCGAAAGCGACAGGGTTGCGGCGCCCATAAAATCGGTCTCGAAGCTGCGAAAGAAGCGCAGATCGGCGCCGCGGAATCCATAGATCGCCTGGTTCGGATCGCCGATCGCAGTGATCACGACATCGTCCTGAACCAGTTCCCGCAGCAATGCGTGCTGGGCCGCATTGATGTCTTGATATTCGTCGACAAAGATCAGCCGGCAGTCACGTCGCGTTTGGTTGCCGATGTCTTCGGCGTCGCGCAGAAGTCTCACGCTCTCGCGCAGGAGGTCGTAAAGGTTCAGCATTCCGTTGTCGTGCAAGGTGCGGTCATAGGTGGCAATTAAATCGGGCGTCGTGTGCGTCACGCCCCGGGATTTCCACTGGGAAATTTCCTCGAGAGTGTCGCGCCGTTGCGAGGCGCTGTGCTGCGGCCAGATGCGCCGGGCGAGTTCGATGATCTCATCCGGTGCGGCAATGGTGAAGTCCGGCGGCAGACCCGTACGATCGATGAAACGACGCAGCAGTTGCAGGCAGAAGCTGTGAAAGGTGCCGATCTGCATCTCCTCGGCGGCCTCGGGAATACGCCGGTGCAGACGCTCGTGCATCTCCTCGGCGGCCTTGTTGGTGAAGGTAATGGCAAGAATGTTCTCCGGCTTGACATTCGCGGTCATATGGGCGACGCGATAGGTCAACGTATGCGTCTTTCCCGTTCCGGGACCGGCGACGATCAGAAGGTGCCCGTCCCGGTAGTTTATGGCCTGCCACTGCGCCGGGTTGACGTCGTCGGGAACGTCAGCCGTGCCGGTGGGAGCACGCAACATAGGGGAGGGCGGCTTCTGAGTGCACGGGTTCAGCGGTGTCAGGTGCAGGGGGTTTTGGTAGACGATCAGAGTCACCGGTTGCCGGCCGCGCAAGCGGCTCGCCGTCGAGGCTTCGGGACGTCGAACCCGGCCAGCTGGTTGGGGCGGCGGTGGCAATCGGGATCGGCTCCGGGGCGGGCGCTGCGACGGGAAGATCGGAAAAGAGCAACGGTTGGCGGCCATGCGGGTTCTCCCGTTCCTCGTCGGAAAAGATGTGGATGGTGCCGAATTCACCATCGTAGCCGGCGGCGATATTGACCCGGCCTTCACGGACGTGGCTGACGGCCTCGGCGAGGCGGGAGTCTCCGCACGATGCGATGGCGCTGGGTTCCGCTTCCTGGAGAATATGGAATTCATTGCCCAGCTCATGCAGCAGCCGGTGGAACTCCGTTTGCACCTTCTTCGAGCCGGGTCCGATTTTTATTATTTCACCGATCACTTCCGGCAACGGGATCAGACTATAGTACGGCCGCGCTTTCGGGGCCGCTGCATCTCCGGCCCGAGCTTTTCCTGGAGTTCCTGTAGCCAGCCCGGGTGCACGCAGTTACCGGTACCGACGACTCGGACGCCTTTTAACTGTGCCCACTTGTAGAGGTATTCGAGCTTCAGATGTTTGCTGGTTGCACGTGGGAAATAGGAATGAATATGGAGGTCGGCCAGGAAGCGCATGGGGGAGGAGCAGTGTTGAGAGATTTCCGCCGGAGGCGGACGTGAGTATAGTTGGGACGGGACAACGTCCCTCAAGGGATCAGACCCGTCACCGCGGGGCTGACAGGTTTCAGAACGAGCCGGTTTTGGCAGGGCAGGCGGCGCCCATCACGAAGAAAATAAGACGGCAGAATCGAAAGTCAAGCGACCAATAACGAGCTATGAATTCAAGGCGATGGCAGGATGTGAAACTTGCGTCTTCCGGCAACACGACACGTCAAGAAACGTTACCATGAGATCGGATAAAGACCCGGCCGTCAGCGAGACGGCGGTCTCGAATCGAACGGCATCCCGACCCGGCGCGCAGGCCGCAATGCCATCGGGCGCCCGTGATGTCGATTCCTATCGCCGCATTCTTGCAGTTGGCGTGCCGCTGATCTTCTCGTATACGGGCCTGATGATCATGTATTTCGTCGACGGGCTCTTTCTGGCCTGGTATTCGGAAGAAGCGATCGCGGCGGTGGTACCGGCGAGCATGGTCAGTCATCTGCTGAAGAGTGTCTTTCTGGGGATCGCCGGCTACACGTCGATTTTCGTGGCACAATACGTCGGTGCGGATCGCCCGGGTCGCGTCGGCGCGGTGGTGTGGCAGGGTATCTGGTTTTCTGTGCTGGCCGGCGGCGCCATTGTCTTGGTGTCGTTCGCGGCGCGGCCCATATTCGATTGGATGGGACACGAACCGTCCATTCGCGACCTCGAGATCCGATACTTTCAGATCATGTGCTGGGGCGCCCCGGTCATCATACTTGGCGGCGTCCTGCCGGGTTTCTTTTCCGGGCGTGGTACGACGCGGACGTTGATGGCTGTTCAGCTTGCCGGTTTCGTATTCAACGGGTTCCTCGATTACGGTCTGATCTTCGGCCGTTTCGGGTTGCCGGAATGGGGCACTGCCGGGGCGGCGGTGGCCACGGTCGTTTCCCAGAGCATCGTTGCTGCCGTCCTGATCATGCTGTATCTGCAGCGGCGCCACCGGCAGGTCTACGCCACGTGGACCGGCCGCCGGTTCGAGCCGATGTTATTCTGGCAGCTGCTGCGATACGGCGCCCCCAACGGTTTTCGCTTTGCCATGGAGATGGCGGCGTGGACGATGTTCATTGTGTATGTCGGGCGGATCGGCGTTTCCGAGCAGACAGCCTCGAACATTGCCTGGCGGATCAATGGTCTGGCGTTCTTTCCGATGATGGGCCTGTCGCAAGCAGTCGGGATCCTGGTCGGCCAGGGGCAGGGTCGGCTGTGTCCGGATCTGAGCGTCCGTTGCACTTACCGCGGCCTGTTGATCTGCGAAATATGGATGCTCGGTTCGGCAGTGCTCTTTCTGCTCATACCCCGGCAGCTGCTGGGGTTTTTCCATAATCCGGACACCATGACGCCCGAACGGTTCAACGAGCTGGCCGCATTGGGTGTGATCCTGCTGCGGTTCGTGGCGCTGTATTGCGTTCTCGATTCGCTGAGCATGATATTCCTGCATGCATTGTCCGGCGCCGGCGATACCCGATGGACTTTTGTTGTTTCCGCGCTCCTGAATGCCGTATTCATTTTTGTTATCGCGGTCATCGATCGTTTCCACCGCGACATCTATCTCATCTGGGGAGCCGCGACGGTGTTTCTGATGCTGCAGGCGTTCGTATGGCTGGCGCGTTTTCGGGGCGGGCGGTGGCGAACCATGCGGGTGATTGATCCGGAGCTGGGCCGGTGACGTAACTATTTCAATTCAGGTGGTCGGTCAGCCACTATTTACACTGCGACGCGGGCGCCGACGAAGCAGTTCCCCTCATGCCCCAATAATTGCCTCAGGATCTCACGCTTGTGGTCAACGGGATGCAAGTGTGCAACAACATTGTCATGTTTTGGCACTTCCTTAACGGTAGAGTTGTAGAACCCCATTGGGGAACATAATCCCCTATCAATATCAATCGGCATACTGGACAAACCGTTTCCTACACCTTACACTGCTGCCAATTTGGAATTTAATCATCAACAAAGGAGAACTGTGCCATGAGTACGCGTACTGTCCAGAACTACATCAACGGAGAATTCGTCGACCACAGCGGTGACTTCATCCCGGTCCTGAATCCGTCGAACGGCGAGGTAATCGCCGAGACCCCCGAGACCAGCAACGACGAAGTCAACCGCGCTATCGAAGCTGCGGCAGCTGCACAGGGAGACTGGGCCAAGACGCCCGCTGTCGAGCGGGCCAGCTACCTGTACAAGATCGCGGACGGCATCCGTGCCAACGCCACCGAACTGGCGCGCCAGATCAGCACTGAGCAAGGCAAAATCCTCGGTCTGTCGGACGGCGAGATCGCCTTCACATTGCTGGGGCTCGAGTACACAGCAGAATGGGCTCGGCGCATAGAAGGCGAGATTCTCGAGAGCGATCAACCCAACGAAAACATTTTCATGTTTCGTATGCCGATTGGCGTCATCGCCGGTATCCTGCCGTGGAATTTTCCGTTCTTCCTGATCGTGCGCAAACTCGCACCCGCCCTCGTTGGCGGCAACACAATTGTCATCAAGCCCAGCGAAGAGACACCGATCAATGCCGATGATTTTATGCGTATCGCCCACAAAGTCGGATTGCCGCCGGGGGTTGTGAACTTTGTACATGGTCGCGGGGCAACGGTGGGCAACAGGCTGGCCGCCAGCTCTAAGGTTGGTATGGTCAGCTTTACCGGCAGTGTCGAGACCGGGTCGAAAGTGATGCACGCAGCGGCTGACAACATCACCAAGGTCAACCTCGAGCTCGGCGGCAAAGCCCCGGCGATCGTACTTGCCGATGCGGACATTGATCATGCCGCGGAGATGATCAAGGCGTCGCGCGTCATCAACAGCGGGCAAGTCTGCAATTGCGTCGAGCGCGTTTATGTCGAAAAGTCTGTGGCCGATGAGTTCACCGACAAACTAGCTACTACCATGGCAGCCAGCAAGTTCGGTAATCCGCTCGAGGACGACGAGCTCGACTACGGGCCGCAGATTAACGACGCCGGGATTGAGAAGGTCGATTCTCTCGTATCCTCGGCCGTCGCAGCGGGGGCGACAGTGGTGACCGGCGGCAAGCGTGCGGATCGCACCCCAGGAAATTATTACGAGCCGACCGTTCTGGCCGATGTCACGCAGGATATGGATGTCATTCAACGGGAGATCTTCGGCCCGGTCGCACCCGTAGTTAGGGTCGACGACGTCGATGAGGCGATAGCCCTGGCTAACCAATCTGATTACGGGCTAACCTCCTCCATTTATACGAAAGATCTCAATGTTGGGATGCGCGCCTGCAAGGAGATCAAGTTTGGCGAGACGTACATCAATCGCAATAATATGGAGGCGTTGAACTGCTTCCACGCCGGCGTGCGTAAGTCAGGCATTGGTGGTGCAGATGGCAAGCATGGTTTCTACGAATACATGCAGACGCACATGGTCTATGTGCAGTATGATGCGTGAGTGATTAGGTGTTTTCCGTAGCGTGCGTCAATTTATTGCCTGACGGACGGCAACGGTCATCACCTGACGCCCCATTTGTTTCTTTCAAAAGTTCCCCAAAAGTTCCCCACTGCTGGATGGGGTAGGGGGTAGGGCACCTTGACCGGGTGACTTTGGGCTATCAATATCTCCGCTCATCCGTCGCCCGATTGTCGTCATTGTCCGACAGTTATAGCATAGTTATGCCAATCCGGGGCATAGTCCGCTGTCGGTCTTGACGCGTTGACGGCGCTTATTCTGTCGCGGGGATTGCTCGCCATGACCCACCCGGAACTTCGCATCGAACTCGAAAAAATATCGGAGGGTGAATTTGCCGAGTTTGTCAAGGCATTTTGCGGCGGCTACAAGTCCCCGTCAAATGAGTTTGCTCATAAGCCCAAGCTGGCAACCCTGGGCTCGCCGGGCCAGAGAACAACTTGACAAGCAACTGCAGGGGGTCGTATAGACCTC
>CAUZRT010000121.1:0-9649 GCA_963582235.1 Lentisphaeria bacterium | reverse complement strand
TCATATTCACGGTGACCATGAGCCTGGTGAGTGAGCAGACCATCAAGGTTGACTACGCTACGGCCCAGGGGACGGCGTCGTCGGCCAGCGATTATGGACATGTGTCCGGTACGCTGCATTTTGCCGCTGGGCAGCGGGAGCTGACCATCAACGTTGGCGTCACCGCGGACTCGGTGAACGAATGCGACGAGGATTTTGTCTTGAACCTGACGAATGCGCGCAGCAGCGGCTGCAGCTCGTCGGTGAGCATAGCGGCCGCCCATGGGCACGCGATGATTATCGACGACGACAATGTCAACCTGTCCATTGATGATGTCGCGCAACCTGAAGGCGACAACGGCACAACACCGTTCGTCTTTACGGTGACCATGAGCGGTGTCAGCCAGCAGACGATCGAGGTCGACTACTGGACGGCGCAGGGGACAGCGGCGTCGGGCAGCGACTACACCCATATCGGCTTGACAACCCTTATGTTTGCGCCGGGAACGACGCAGCGGACAATAAACGTGAGCGTGGTGGCCGACACGATATGCGAGCTTGCGGAGAGCTTTACGCTGAACCTGACGAACGCACGGAGCAGCGGCTGCTCGAGCTCGGTCGGCATCATTGACGGTGTCGCCAATGCCAGCATCGAGGCCGACGCCACATTCATCGATCCACAGGACTACTCGATAGGCAACCGTGAGAACTTCTGTCGTGAAATCAAGATCCGGCTGAGCACGTGCCCGCTCCAGTCATTATTCTTCAATCTGAACTATGACCGAAACATTCTCGAGTTCATCCATGATGACGACTTCGTCATCGATCCGGCGAAGATTTCGAACACGAACGATGTGAATGTGACGGAGATCGGTTCCCATGACGACGACACTGAGGGTTCTCTGTTTGTGTGGGTGGACGGTTTTGACGGCGAAGAGAATATCGCCGGCGGGGTCTACGAGGCGATCCGCCTGTTGTTCCGGATTCGTATCGGTGCGCCGGTGGGTCCACATAATCTAACGATCACAAATGTCATCGCCATTGCCACCAATGGTACCCCGATCGACGTGGTTACGATCCCCGGCTCGATAACGGTGACAACCGACTACGCGCGGTTAGACGTGGACGACAACGGTGTGGTCAACGCGTTCGATGCGATCAGTATCTACCGGGCGTTGAAGTTCAAGGACTTCCTCGGTTGGATCCCGATCCTGCCGGAGCCGATCCGCGACCTCCTGACCAAAGACGTCGTCTCGGATGAAGAATTGATGGCCAACGTGCTGAAGCTGGGCATGCTTCTTGACGTGGATCAGGACGGCGTTGTCGATCCGGAGAAGGATGCGGTCTACATCTACCGTTATCTGGTGATGCTTGACACGGTGCCGGACGCTCACGAAGATCCGTCGAACCCGGGCAGCCTGCCGCCGCCCTCAGGTCTCACGGAGATGGAGGTGACGGGCAACATCGATGGTGCGCCGGACGTTGCCATGGGGCTGGATGACAAGCTCGACGACACGCCGATTGCTGCCCTTGGCAATGAGGTCATACCGATGGCGATGCTGGCGTACTCGGAGCCGCCGACAACAACGGGCGGCATCACGATTCCGGGCGCGTTCTTCACATCGACTGGGACGCTGGAGTCGACCACGGCGACGCTGAAGATCCAGTTCAACGAGTCGATCCGGGATGATGCCGGCGTGCTTTTCGCCGATCCCCAGGATCCGGGCGATCCGACGCCGGTGAATGCCATTGGTTCAGTGGCCGCCGGCGTTGTCCAGGTCTTTGACGGCGTCGACGTCACGGGCGTGGTGACGATCACCATCAATGGGGATCCACAGAATTCGGGCGACTCGTCGGCCTCGCGGGTGCTGTGCATCCAGCCGCCGGGGGGTGGGTGGACACCCGGCGGTACGGTCAGGGTCGATATCGACCAGACAAAGATCAGGGATGTGGCTGGTAACCCTGGTACGGGCACCGTCATGATAGAGATTGATGTGCCGGGGCCGTAATCTGGTCCATAGTCGGCCGGCAGGCGACGCCCCCGAATCAGAGAGACCTGAAACACAAAAGTGCCCGCTGGCCAGCGGGCACTTTTTTTATGCGGGCGGCGTCTAAGGAAAGGGATTGGGGATTAGGAATAATTGACCTTAATTCATTGTTGGATTAAGCGATCTGGTTGCCCGTTAAACACGCGAAAAACCGCGAGGAATATGGTAAAATAATGAGGGGCCCTTCGGCAGGCTTAAGGAACTTCGTCAAAATAATTAGGGGAAATATGGATTAGGGATCGACCCTCGGACCCCTTCGACAGGCTTAGGGCAAGCAGGCTCACGGTAGGCAAACTCAGGGCGAGGCAGGCGATTATTTTTAGCAATTCGACCATCCGATGCAACCCCACCGGGGTTGAATTCGTCAGCCGACGGATAGCCCAGAGTAACACCCTGGGTTGGTGGGACACGTGATCAAAACCCAAAATTCCGGAGGCAAGAAACGTGAATTTTGGGATACGGGATGATGGATAGGAGATCGCATCGTCTGCCAACCATGTCCGACAAGCTTAAATTTTCCGGTATCCTCATCGTCGCCCTGGTGCTGGGCTTCGTTACGGGCTACATTATTGTCGTCACACGTGGCGGGGCGCCGTCACCGCTGCCGGCGCCGGTGACCGCTAAGCCGCCGGTGCCGCCAGATGCCGGCGGTCCCTGGACTACCGGCTCGAAGTCACCGCGATCCGCGGTCCCGGACCCCGGCGATAACGGCCCGCTGCGCCGTGCCGAGGATGTCGATCCGACTGCGGCGCTGCTGACCGGCGATTTCGAGCCGGGCACCGAAACGGCCGAGCCGTTCGCCGACGAGGAAATGCCCGGTTACGGAAAGTTCACCGGCGGCGACTTGGCCTTCGCCGACATGGCTGTCCGTATCGACTTCGGTGAATACCAGGTTCGCAAGGGCGAGGCGTTCGCTATCGATGTGTCCCTGACCGCGCCGGTCCTCACCAGCCTCAGGATTCCGCTAAAATTCGATACGGCATTGCTCGAGATTATCGAGGGTAGCGGTGAGGCGGTCGGTAGCACCTTGCGTCATGGCGTCGAGTTTTACGCCGACCAGAAGCGGGGTATGATCATGATCCTGCAGAATGGGCTGCCGGGCGCTAAGAACACGGAGTTCGCGTCCGACGAGGTATTCGTCCGTTTCCGTATGCGGGCCAAGGAAGCCGGGGACACGGAACTTGCCGTGATGCGCGAAAGAGCAAGCTTTGTCAACGGTCGCGGCGATCCCGTCGAATTCGAGCTGGTCGGCGGCTCGATCGAGATTGAATAAAAAGCACTTCGAAGGTCGTGACGGCGGGGGTTTTGTTACCCGCGGATAACTCTGTTTTCTGGGGTATCCACTTGGCTCTCGTACCCCGTATATTTTGTAGTTCTGCCGCCTGGCAGCGCAGCGGCCAGGCTTTGGAGTGCGGCGGCTTGACGCCGCTTTAGCTTGGCCACGGAGTGGCCGGATGATGTTTTCTCGGCAGAATACGCACATTGGATCGGTGTCACGGAACCGATTGTAGCGCGTGCGGTTGCGGGTCATGTAAAATCAAAGCTCCCCGCATGCGGGGAGCGGCGCACTGCAAAGTCGCCCGAGCGGGCGACAGACGTCCTTGAACGTGCTGGCCACAATATTTTGTGGTAATGGTAGTCAAGTGGATACCCCATATTTTTCTCCAGCGGATAATCCTTGTCATCCGCCTGATTCGCGGGCCGGCAAATATCGAACGCCCCGCGCAATCACGGTTTCCCATGTTCGCCGTGACCCCGGATGCCATCCGTCGTCCCTTGTCTGATTTGTTCTGCCGGCTCGTAGTATTTGCATTTCCTGCCGCGTAGTACATCTTGGCAGACTGTGTTGACTTCTCCCGCATGACAGTCCACCCGCGATTGTTTCCAGCCCACCGGGATTTATTCGTGTTCATTCGTGTTCATTCGTGGTTCATTGTTGTCCTCGCAGTCCTGCTCCTCGCTGGCGGCACAGCTCGCGGTCTGACGGGTGCTTCGACGATCGATTACACGCTTGATTTCAGTGTGACTCCGGATTGCGAGCAACTTGTCGAGATTACGGTTTCGAATCCGGACCTCGGGGTACTGGTTATCGACGTGATGTTCAACGCCGATCTTCTGGAGTTTGTCCCCGGCTCCGAGGACCTGACGAATAACCGTATCATTGTCGGTAGTCCCAGTTTCTTCGAGCAGGCGACCGGCACAGTGCGGTTTTCGGCCGCTCTTTGGAGCAGCGGCCCCCCCGTTGCCGTCGGCGTTGGCAATGATGTGCTGTACAGCTTTAAACTGCGTGGCATCAACTATGGTCAGTCGGCATTGGATATCACGGTGCAGCAAGCGACGCGGACGAACGCCCTAGAAGATTCTCCAATCCAGGATATCGACGGCTCTGTAAACGTCACCGGCCCGCTTGGGCCAATCGTCTTCACGCCGCCGCCCGGCGGAGTCTTCAGCCCACCGCTGGAAATTACCATCAGTTCGGATCAATCGTCGGCGATCCATTACACCACGGACGGCAGCGACCCGGACACCAATTCGCCGACGTTGCCGAACCCGTTTACCACTGGATACCAAGGCGAAACTGAGTTGACGGTGAAGGCCCTGGCCGTGGACGATAACGGCTGCGGACGACGGGCAACGGTGCTGTACAATTTCGACCAGGTACAGCCGACGGTCGCCATCATCGATGTTGACCCCGATCCGCGAGCCACGCCGGTGCCAACCATCGTGTTTGACTTTTCCGAGCCGGTCACCGGCTTCGAAGTCGCCGATCTGAGCCTGACCCGTAACGGCGGCAACGAACTGCTCACCGGGCAGGAATCGCTGACACCTATCAATGAGGAGGATCGCATCCTTTCCGACCTCGGGCCATTAACCAATGTCGACGGGACCTACACGCTGACATTGCTGGTGGCCGGTTCCGGGATTACAGATATTTCCGGAAATCCGCTGGCCGGCGATGTTGTCGAGTCGTGGACGCTGGACCGGGCGCCGACGGGCACCATCACGCCCGTCGGCCCGGACCCGAGAAACCAGAGTGTCGATGAAATCACCATTGTCTTCAGCGAGCCCGTTGAAGGCTTCGGTCCGGAGGATTTGATCCTCGAACGCAACGGTGTGCGGGAGAACCTGCTGACGGGGGGCGAGACCCTGGTGAGTAATGACGGCGACATCACCTGGACATTAGGGAATCTTGACGACATCACGGTCGACGATGGGACGTACACGCTGACCCTGACGGCAGAGGATTCTAACATCGTGGACAAAGACCTGACTCCGGACCCATTGGTCGCCGGTGCCACCGAGAGTTGGGAAATGGATACGGAGGCTCCGACGGTCGAGATCCAGGCCGTGCAGCCGGACCCGCGGAACCTCCCTGTTGCCACCATAACCATTGCCTTTAGTAAACCGGTGAATGACTTTGGCAAGGAAGACCTGACCCTGAGCCGCGAGGATGCACGCGAGGACCTGCCGCTGAACGGGACGACACTGAACATCTCCGACGGTGGGCAGACGTGGGAGCTGGCCGGCCTCGACACGCTGACGGGAGCCGAGGCAACCTATACGCTGACGCTGACGGCCGCGGGATCGGGAATCCAGGGTTTTGCCGGCAACGATCTGAACGCCGGTGATACAGAGAGTTGGGTCATGGACACAACCGAGCCTGCAGTCGAGATCGTTGAGGTGCAGCCCGACCCGAGGAATGCGCCTGTCGATTCGATCACCTTCGAATTCAGCGAGCCGGTGGTCGAGTTCGGCACGGAGGACCTCACTCTCGACCGCGACGGCGGCGATGATCTCCTGACGGTGACGCAACGATTGACGACCGGGGACGACCGCAACTGGACGTTGACAGAGCTCAGCGACCTGACCGGCGAAGACGGGCCTTACCGGTTGTCATTGACCCGAGACGGCTCACAGATCACGGATTTTGCGGGCAACACGCTGTCCAACGATTCCCTCGAAACCTGGATCATGGATGCGCGGGGCCCGGTGATAACGGACACTCTGGCTCCTCAGGATCTGATCCTGGGATTGAACGATGATGCCCCGAATCTGCTCGACGGCATCACGGTCTTTGACGTTGTTGACGGCGAAATTCAGTTGCAACCGGAGAATGTCACCGGCGACGTCGACACACAGACATTGGGGCCGCACCTGGTGTCGTACGACGTTGTCGACTCATTCGGCAACGTGGCGGAGACGTTGACGCGGACCTACCAGGCCGGGTTCCGGCAGACCGGTACGATCAACTATGAAGGTACGCAGGCCGGGATAATGTATATCGAGGTCTTCGACAATGCGGAGTTCGACGGCGGACCGGCAGTTCAGTCGACGCTCGATAGTGGCCGTGGCGACGGTTATGTGGCGATTCTTCTGATTGCGCCGGGAACCTACTGGCTCCGTGTCTTTATCGATCCGGACGGTAGCGCCAATGCCGCGTTTGATGCCGGCGAGCCGGTGGATCAGTTCACGCATCTGGGCGTGCTGATCGATGACAATCGCGACGGCATCGATTTCTTTCTTTCGGACTGGGATCGGGAGCTGGCGCTGGCAGCCGGATGGAATCCGATTTCATTTCCCGGTCCGCTACTGGCGGCAGAGGCCGCGCAGTTGCAGTTGCTGACGGTCGGCGAGATCTGGGGATGGGATGGGATCGCCTATGCCGCGGCATCGCAGTTCGATGGAAAGCTGGGATACTGGATCTACGTCGCGGCGGCACAGGCTGTGTCGTTGCGCGGCATAAACGCGGCGGAAATACGAACGGTCCTGGCGACGGGCTGGAACATGGCCGGCGTGTGTACCGATGCCGCTAATCCCCGGACCGTGGATGCGAATGTCGAGTATGCCGTTTGGCGCCGTCTGGACCGGCGCTTCGAGAAAGTCAGGTCGGACGGTGTGCTCGCACCGTTCGAAGTGTACTGGATCGAAGCCCGCAACCCAACCTCGATCCCGGCGGATTAGAAGAAGCGGGCAGAAATATAAGCGGCATAAAAAATTTGAATTTTTGACGCCCCTGGCGAAGCTGGTTAAGGTCATCATATAGGAGTTTGTTATTTGACGCCTCGAGCGACGTAAGGTCTGCCCTTTATACACTACTCGAAAGCGGATGGGCCGGGAGCTTCGCGTATAGATGGATCGTTTGCACGCGGCTCTTTATAGTAGGTAATGTTGCGGCCCCGGTCATAAGGCATTGGAACCACGGAGGAACGGAGACACCGAGGTGAAGGACTGTGAATTCTCGTTGGCGATTTGTCCGTCGCGGTGTTTATAATCTCTCGTGTTGACAGGCACGGACAAAACGCCGACGAGAATTCAAAAGCAAACTTTCTGGGAGTATGATGGAGTGACTATGGAGAACGATTCACTGGCGATTGCAGGTATCTCTGTTCGACCCCTTCCCCCTCCCGATAAAACCGTATCATTGAATTTGCTGTCGGTAATCGTCGTTCACGGATGGTCACTGAGATCGATCAGTTGGTTGAACCGTCCGAGCGATTACCGGCAGCAAATTCAATGATCTCCGCTGTCTCCGTGCCTCCGTGGTTCCAATCCCCTGTGATCCATGCCCTGAAATCACAGAGACTGGGAAGGTTTACAATCAGGCGCCGTTGGCCAGGGCCCCACAGGCGTTTTCGAGAAGACCGTACGTCGGCCAAGTTTGTTCGCCGGATTTGTATTTGAAAGACGATGTCAGTCGGCTGACGGATCGCAGGGGGCGCGGAAAAGCTCCTGCGAAGTCGGTTAAGTTCAATCGAAAATCGATGTTTTTCTGCCAACCATATTTCTGCCATTAAGATTCTTTTGCTGATCATGAACGACTCCAAATGGATGCGCAAGGCGCTGGCGCTGGCCGGGAAGGGCTGGGGCAGGACCTCTCCGAACCCCATGGTCGGCGCGGTCCTTGTGAAGAGCGCAAAAGCCGTCGGCAGCGGCTGGCACCAGGGCGCCGGCAAGGCACATGCGGAAACGGAAGCGTTGGCGGACGCCGGGCGCGGGGCGCGGGGCGCGACTCTGTATGTTACGCTGGAGCCCTGCAGTACCCACGGCCGGACGCCGCCGTGCACGACGGCGATCATCGCGGCCGGTGTCAAACGCGTGGTGATCGGCAGTCTTGACCCGAATCCGGATCACAACTGGCGGGCCGTCGAAATCCTGCGGCAAAACGGCGTCGAGGCAGTCATCGGTGTCGAAAAGGCTGCGTGCCGGCAGCTGAATGAGGCCTTTTTCTGCTGGGTACGTTACCGCCGGCCGTTCGTTGTCCTGAAACTGGCGATGACGGCCGACGGCAGGATTGCGACGCACAGCGGCGAATCGAAGTGGATATCGTGCGCGGACTCGCGCGGGGAGGTCCAGCATCTTCGACAATGGGCCGACGCCGTGCTCGTCGGCGGGGAGACGATTCGGCGCGATAATCCGCAGTTGACCGTGCGCACGCCGCCGGGCTGGCAGCGGCAGCCGCTGCGGATCGTGGCGAGCCGGAGCGGCCGACTCGGGCGGCAGCCGCGAGTGTTGAAGGATGGGCTGGCGGAGACACGCGTCGTCCGCTTCACGCGTGACGCCCAATGGCACGAGTTCATGACGACCCTCGGCGACGAAGGCATCACGGCCCTGCTTGTCGAGGGTGGCGGTGAAACCGCGGCGCGCCTCTTGCGCGCCGGTGTCGTGGACAAGGTGGCCCTGTTCATCGCACCTTTGATTCTCGGGGGCACCGGCAGCCGGCCCGCCGTCGGCGGCGCCAATCCGCCGGCGTTGATCGACGGCTATCGGATCCGGAACATGGCGGCGACGCCGTCAGGCGACGACATTCTGTTGACAGGATACCTCAGCGATGTTCACCGGTTTGATTGAAAGTACAGGGACTCTCGAATCGCGGTCCGACCCCGGCGAGGCCGGCAAACTGCGTATAGTGACGCCGATCGCACATGAATTGGCGACCGGGGATAGTATCGCCGTGAACGGCGCCTGCCTGACCGTCGAGCGGATCTACGCTGGGGCCAACATTCTGGAGTTTCACACCATGAGCGAAACGCTCAGCCGGACGAACCTAGGAGTGATCGAGCCGGGCGCACGCGTCAATCTCGAACGGCCCCTGCGCCTCGGTGACCGGCTTGGCGGCCACCTGGTGCAGGGGCACGTGGACGTCACCGCGCCGGTGTTGAAAACCGAACAATCCGGGGATGATTGGATCGTTGAAATCGAGCTTCCGGAACGTCACGCGGCGTCGATCATCGAGAAGGGCAGCATAACCGTCGACGGCATTTCTCTAACGGTTGCGGCGCTGGGCCCAGGCTGGTTCTGCGTCCACATTATTCCCGAGACCCTGGAGCGGACGAACATCGCCGATTACGCGTCCGGGACACTGGTAAACTTGGAGTTTGACATGGTGGGCAAGTACATCCTTCGCGGTGAGGAGCTGGCTGGCTGAGTATTGACGAATTTCCCGGGCGGTGAGGATTTCCGCGACCGCATGGTCGCCGTGCAAACACATCCAATGCAACGGTGTTCTGCCGTAAATATCCATCGATTCGTTGAAGGCGCGAAGATCCACATCCAATCGACCCGACCCGCGACCGGTGATCCCGTTGTCTTGTCCCGGCGCACCGTCACTGAACGCCGGCAAC
>CAUZRT010000120.1:0-9672 GCA_963582235.1 Lentisphaeria bacterium | reverse complement strand
GACAAGTGTTACTATCGTTTCCCGGGGGCGCCGGCAACGCCCGCGTTCCCGGCGCTGAACTACCGCCTGAGCGACATCAACGCAGCAATCGCCGCCGTGCAATTGAAACGGCTGCCCAAGTGGATCGTTCGCCGGCAGGCGTTCGGGGAAGCTTTCAGCGCCGGCATTCGCGGTGTCCCCGGTATTGCGCCGCAACCGCAGCCCAGTGGCGCGCGGCCGAGCTTTTGGTGGGTCGTGTTCAGCGTCGATCGAGAGGTGCTCGGCATCGATGCGGACAGGTTCTGTGAGCTGCTGCGTGCCGAGGGGATCCCCGCCAGCGCAGATCCGCAGCCGAACCTGCTGCGCTGGGAAATCTTCCGTACGCTGCACGAGAAACCGGAGGCGTTCCGCAGTTACCGGCCGGGGCGGTTGAAGAAGGGCATGTATCCTCTCGACGCCTGCCCGCGTGCAGCGACGGTTGCAGCACGGGTGGGCGTTGTCAGAATAACCCGGCACAACACCGTATCCGAGGCGCGCGCGGCGGCGGGAGCAGTCCGCAAGGTCGCCGATGTACTGGCAAAGTAGAACGGTACCCCGCTCATAGGTCAATTGCGCTGCGCGCGTCGGCGTCTTCTTTTTCCTTAACTCAGAGCCTAATCAGTACCCAACTCCCCATACCGTCAACCGTTCACGCTCATGATCCCGACGCGCGGTGCAATTGATCGAAGAATGCCGGCAGCCAGAGCGCCAGCTGCGGAAAGACCAGGACTAGGGCGACGCCGGCTCCCTGAATCGCAGTGAAGGGAATAATCCCGCGATATATGTGGCTGGTCTTGACAGACGGCGGTGCAACGCCCTTTAGATAGAACAGTGAAAAACCAAAGGGCGGTGTCAGAAACGACGTCTGCAGATTCATCGCGATGAGAATCCCGAACCAGATCAGGGAGATGCCCATCTCTTCGAACATCGGATGGACGATGGGGACAATAATGAAAGTAATCTCGATGAAGTCGATAAAAAACCCGGCGATGAAAACGACAATCATGACGATTACGAGAAACGCCATCGGCGACAAATTTGCGCCGGTGACCAGACCCGCGATGAATTCGTTCCCGCCAAGTTGGCGAAAGACCAGCCCGAAAGCCGTTGCTCCGACGAGGATGACAAAGACCATACACGTCAGGTGCGTGGTTTCGGCCATGACCGCCTTCAGATTTGCGTAGGTAAACCTCCCTTGGACAACGGTAAGCAGGGTCGCGCCGAGGGCGCCGACGGCGGCCGCCTCCGTCGGCGAGGCAATACCGGCAAAGATGCTGCCGAGGACTGCAAGGATGAGAAGAAACGGCAGGAACAGCGCTTTGATCAAACGCTCGACCATGGCCATACCTCGGAACTGTGCCAGTTCGGCGGCCGGCATGGCCGGCGCGGCGTTCGGCTTGACAACCGCGATTGTCATCACCCAGGCGAGATACAGCCCCACCAGGATCAGACTCGGTATGACCGCCGCCAGAAAGATATCCCCGATGGACACGTTGAGAATACTCCCAAGCAACACCAGAACAATGCTCGGCGGTATGATCTGACCCAGTGTCCCGGATGCCGCGATCGTCCCCGTTGCCACCTCCGGGCTGTAGCCGCGCTTGAGCATTGTCGGCAAACTCAGGATCCCCATGGTAACGACCGTTGCCCCGACGATACCTGTGGATGCGGCCAGCAGCGTTCCGACCACAATAACGGAGACCGCCAGCCCGCCGCGCAGGCGGCCGAACAGGAGTGCCATGGTCTCGAGCAGCTCTTCCGCCAGCCCAGATTTCTCCAGCATGACACCCATGTACACGAACAGCGGCACGGCAATTAAAACGTAATTGGTCATCACGCCCCAGATGCGCAGCGGCAGCAGCCGGAAGAAGTCGAGCCCCTCCGTCAGGCCGCCGAAAATCAGGGCAACACCGCCCAGCGTGAAGGCCACCGGGAAGCCCAGCATGAGGAGGATGAACAGGGTTAGAAATAGAAGAACTGGCATGTATCGAAGAAAGGCGCAGATCCGGTGCCGTTGTCCGAATGACGGCATCGGGCGGCGCCACTTCGTTTATTACGATTGGAAACTGGAAACTGAACGCCCCCTCCACCAATCCCGAACTTCACGTTTCTGGCCGCTGGCATTTTCTGGTCTTGATCACGTGTCCGACCGACCCAGGGTGTTTGCCCTGGGCTATTATGCACAACCCCGTGGGGTTGACTCGGATGGTTGAATTGCAATCCATTCGACAAGCTTAGGACAGGCTGCTATGACCGCCGACCGAACACTGAATACTTGTGTTTCAGGCATGCATCACCGAATTCAATCCTAGGGATCAACCGACGTTCCTTCCCGGGCGGCAACGTCGGCTGTCTCCCCGTTCAGGATCGTCATCAACGAACGCGCAGCCAGTGCCAGACCTTGGAGAAGCAGCAGGACGAAACTGACCGGCACCACGGCTTTCAATACATATCGCGCCGGCAGACCGCCGGGGTTAGGCGATGTCTCGCGAATTTCGAACGAATCGATAAAAAAGAGACGTGAGCACCAGATAACGAGAACCGAAAACGGCAGCAGAAAGAAAAGACTGCCGAGGAGATTGATCCAGGCGCGGGACTTTGCCGAAAGTGATGCGTAGATCAGATCGACACGCACATGCCGGTCATGCTTGAGGCAATAGGCGGCGCCCAGTAGAAAGATGGCGGCAAAGAGGTGCCACTCGAGTTCCTGGACCGCGACACTGCTTTTGTTAAAAGCATATCGCGTGACGACATCGTAGCATACAACGAGCACTAGAATCGATGTCAGCCATGACACCAGGTAGCCGATCCACTCGTTGAGGCCGTCGACAGTGCGGACGATGTGACGGAGAAAGGGCATTACGATCGTTCCAGTTCTTCCCCGAGGCGGCGGGAACAGTGGACCGCGGCTATTTCGTCGATCATATCTTCAATCTCGCCTTCCAAGATCGCCGGCAGATTGTACCACGAGAGGTTGAATCGATGGTCGGTGATCCGGTTCTGCGGGTAATTGTAAGTGCGGATGCGTTCGCTGCGGTCGCCGGTTCCGATCTGGGACTTACGCTCTGCAGCCTGTTTCGCGGTTTTCTCGCGCTGCATCATTTCCAGCAGCCGTGACCGCAGAATGCGCATGGCGATATCCCGGTTGCGGTGCTGCGATTTTTCCTGCTGGCTGACGACGTTGAGACCGCTGGGAACATGGGTGATGCGCACGGCCGAGTCGGTAGTATTGACGCTTTGGCCGCCGGGCCCGGAAGATCGGAAGACATCGATTCGGAGATCTTCTGGATTGATCTGGAGGTCAATTGCCTTTGCCTCCGGCAGCACGGCAACGGTTACCGTCGAGGTGTGGATGCGGCCACCGGTCTCGGTAGTCGGAATTCGCTGCACGCGATGCACACCGCTCTCGAACTGCATCTTCCGATAAACGTCTTCGCCCTGCAGTGAAAAAGCGACTTCCTTGATCCCGCCCAGGTTCGTATCCGTCATTTCCAGTCGCTCAACTTTCCAGCCGCTGCGGTCCCCGAAGCGGGTGTACATGCGGAACAGGTTGCCGGCGAACAGCGCCGCCTCGTCGCCACCGGCGGCCGGCCGGATCTCCATGATCGTATTGCGCGAATCGTTCGGCTGCGGTGGCAGGATGAGGCTCAGGACCTTTGTATCGAGCCGTTTCATCTCGGTGTTGAGCGCCGCCATATCGGATCGAATGACTTCCTTGAACTCGGGATCGTCCTCGGTCTGCAGCAAGGCCTCGTTGTCCGCCCACTCCCGGCGGCACTTACCGAGCTGCTCATAGGCGGCAAGCAAGCTGGACAAACGCTGGTGCTCCCGGGTGAGATTCTGATACGCCTGCCGATCGGAGAATACCGAGGGGTCTGCGAGCTGACGTTCCAGCTCCGAGTGGTTGTCGCGCATCTTTTCGATTATCGGCGAAATGTCCACAAAAACCAAAAAGCCCATCCATTGTAAAAACAGACGGGCTTGCGCAGTGAAAGTTGAATGGAAGGTAGCGGGTCGAGATTGGCAGAATGTCTTTCAGGTAGCGGCTGGGGCAGGAACTAACAAGTGCCTGAACGAAAAGCCGCTATTTTCCGATTCGCGGCGGGACTCCGCCGAGGGGGCTTCGGTCCTGGCCACTAACCAGCCTCTGCGGGTTGCTCCTGATCCAGGTTATAGCGGCGGCGGAAGCGGTCCACGCGCCCCTCCGTATCGACATATTTCTGCTTGCCCGTGAAGAACGGGTGGCATTTGGCACAGATGGCGATATTTGCTTCTTTCTGCGTCGAGCCGACCTGGTATTCGGCACCGCAGGCACAGGTAATAACCGCATCTTTGAAAAACTCTGGATGAATGTCTGCTTTCATGTCACACCTCATGCGGGATGGGGCATCGCCAACTCACGGTGCGACGGCCCCGCATAATCCTTGAATTTTTAATCTGTTTCGGACTCGATCCACTTCTGCCTGCTTCCGATCGAAATACGAAGTCCATATAATACCTGCAAAAGGCCCACTTGTCAACAACGGAATCCGGGGTCCGTTAGCTCAATTCCGCAGCAGCGACTCGAAAAGCTTCCGGTCATAAGAAAGGCTGTCGAGGAGTTCCAAGACCGCCAGTCGTTCTTCGAGCATGGCGTCGTGGCTATTGTTCGAGGCGGTTGGTGAGGCCCGCGTCATGCTGCCTTTCGCGATATTGGCCGGACTGAGTGGATCCGCCCCCTGTCCGCAGTCCGCCGGCATTGCGCCGCGACCGATGCGCCGGCGTCGCGTATCCCCGGTGGGCATAGTCCAATTCCCGAATACTGCTAATAAACTCCTGAAACCGCATGGTCAGCGGTCGGCACTTTCCGTGGACCACTGTTTCCAACTCGCCGAGCCGTCTGAGTGACGATTTATAAGCCTCGTCCGAAATGCGAAATTATTGCGGTAAGTGTTGATTCTGGATAAACGGCAAAAACCGTCAACGGACTGCCTCGCCGTTGAGGATCGCATGCAGGCGACGATCTCGAGTTGGCGGCTCTACACCAATCACGCCAAGTATAACCAAATCATCGATGAACGATGCCAGGACTTTCGCGACACCGTCGCCATGCGCCATCAGATCATGGAGCATAACCTCGATTCGGCCCTGTACCGCAGCACCGTGTTTTCGATCTTCGACTTCGTCAATCTCCTGGCCGTCGAGATTGCGCGTTTGACAAATTTTTACGAGGAGATTTTTGTAGAATCGCTGCCGAAGGATTATCCTTTACCGGTAGATTCAAGAGATCATGAAGGGGTTTGTCCCCACTGCTGGCGTGCCTTTACCGATTTCGTCACTGTTCTCGACGACAAATCAACCGAGCCCCGCGAAGGGAACCAGCCGCTGGAACTCCAATTCTCTTTCGTGCCGCCTTCAATTCACCAATTCTGCATATACAAAAGTCGAATCGGAAGCAAAGTCGCATAGCGAGCAAGCCCGTTTCGGTCCAGTGTTCTGTCCGACTGTCCTTTCCCTGCCGCAAAACCGGGATCTCAGCTTGGCGCCGACTTCGTCCATCATCCATTCTCCATCCCCCATCTCTGGTAATCCCGCCGCCGTTCCGTCGCGTCTCCAGCTTGGGACGGCGAAGCTACCGGTTCTATTACTTGCCGTGATTCTCTGCAGTATCGCGATGGTTGCGGACGCCGCTGCCTTCATGCTTGGCGTTGACGTCTTCCTGGCCGGTTACACGAAACTGATGGCCGGCAAACGTGTTGGGCTTATCACCAATCAGACCGGACGCAACGGTGCCGGGACCCCGACCATCGATTTGCTGTACAGGCATCCGGACGTAAAGCTGGTGGCGCTGTTCGCCCCGGAACACGGCATTCGCGGTCGGGTGCAGGCGGGTGCGGCGGTACCGAAAACGGTCGATTCGCGCACCGGTATCCCGGTCTATTCGCTTTACGGCAGCAACGATCATCGGCCGGAGAAGGTTGTACTCGACGGTATCGACGTTCTGATCTACGACATCCAGGACGTCGGTAGCCGCGCGTACACCTACATCTGGAGCATGGCGGAGGCCATGGCTGCCGCCGGGGAAACGGGCAAGGAGTTCGTTGTTTTCGACCGCCCGAACCCCTTGGGCGGACATACTATTGACGGGCCGGTCACCGAACCGCAATGGCTGTCGTTCATTGGGCTGTATCCGATTCCGCGCGTCTACGGGATGACGGTCGGCGAGCTGGCGCGCTACTTGAACGGGGAACACGGTCTGAATTGTCGCCGGCTCACGGTCATTCCCATGGCCGGGTACACCCGCGACATGCCATGGCATAATGTCGGTATGCGGTGGGTGCCGCCATCACCCAACATACCATCGCCGGAATCGGCCGTGACTTTCGCCGCCACCGGCACCATTGGAACCCTGGGCTGCATGTTCATCGGCATCGGCACGCCATACGCTTTTCAAGCGGTCGGCGCGCCCTGGATCAAGGCCAGATGGTCGGCGGAAATGCTGAATTCGCGCAAGCTTCCGGGCGTCATATTCAAGCCGGTTTCCTTCGCGCAGCCGGACGGTCCGTTCGGCACCGAGCGGATCGAAGCCGTGCTGTTGAAAATCACCGATGCGACCCGATTCTGGCCGGCAACCACCGAACTGGTCATCCTCGACCATCTCACCCGTCATTACCGCGGTCGCTTCAGATGGCGGCGTGACAAGCTCAACAGCTTTGACAAGGCGATGGGCACCAGCCGGGTGCGGCAGGCAGTCGAGACGGGCCGGCCGGTGGCGGAAATCGTCAGGCGGTGGGGCGAGGAGCAGCAGGCATTCCGTGCAAAACGAAAGAAGTATTTGATATACGAGTGAAGTGTGAAACGTGAAACCTGAGGAAGACACTGATTCCGCCTCGCGGTTTCCGTTTCACCTTTCCTTCAGCTTTTTCCGGGCACGGTCAAGAATCGCCTTCTCCTTCGGCGTCAGGCTCTGCATACCGTGGTTACCGATCTTGTCCAGGATCGGGTCGATTCGTGAAATCACCAGATCCTCGCTATCCTCCGGTTCGTCAAATGGGAGATCCGGCGGATAGCCGCTGGACTTCGGCCGCTGCGGCTGCGACTTACGCGGTTTACTGAAAGATGCGAAGAGACGCCGGAACGCCGCTGACAATCCACCCGTCGTTGGTTGTCCTCCCGGCCGTGCTGATCGAAAATACCACATGACCAGGAAGCCGCCGAAAAGACCGCCCAGGTGCGCCAGGTGCGCAATGCCGCCACCGCCGCCTTCCTTGCTGTCCGACAGATGCATCACGATCTCGATAATGGCGTAAACCCCGACAAAGGTTTTCATTTTCATCGGTATGGGTGGGAACAGAAGGAGAATCCGCTGGTTCGGGAAAAGCATGGCGGCCGCCATCATGACGCCGAACACCGCGCCGCTGGCGCCGATAAGAGGCAGTGGCGGTACCCTTTCCCAGTTGAACGGCAGCCAGCATACCACAGCGACGATACCGCTGATGAAATAGAGTATCAGGAAGCGGCTGCATCCGATCATACGTTCCACGGGTTTGCCGAACAGAAACAGAGCGTACATATTGAGCAGGATATGCCAGAAACCGCCGTGCAGAAACATGTACGACGCGAGTCGCCAGACTTCGCCATGCTTGAGCGCCGGCACGTACAACGAGAGCTTGAGTGTCAGCTTATCGATGTGCGCAATCGTGCCCGGCAGAAAAACCTTGCCGGAGAGATTCTGGAGGACAAACATGACGATATTGGCAATGGTCATCGGGCCAATCATCGACTTGCCGTCACCATACAACAAGCGGCCGCCGTAGTCATACGATCCGCCGGGGCCTTCAGCGCGCATATAGTCTCTGTCTTCAAGCGCCATGTTTTGCTATCCGCAACATGTACTTCCGAGCTCACCACGTCTCAATGCCGAACAGGTACTATACCACCAATATTCAGTCATTTCGAATGCGGCGAGCCGATACGGATACCCCGTGTACCGGTCGGTAACTATTTAGGTCAGTTTCGGGGTCTGTCCGACCTGAGTAGTCACACCGGTCGTTCCTTACCAAACGAATGACACCCGACCGGATGCCTCGGTTCCAAAGGCTGCATGGGGGCATCTGATCAAGGTCTTGGAACGATCAGGTTCACGGCGGTGTCAATACCGTATCAGTGAACGGCAGTCCGACAGACCTGCAATCTGTCTGGCTTGACTGTCCGCTAACCCAAACTACATTCAGCAGTTAGGAACCCTTCAAAAACGACCTCGTGAACTTCCTGGCCAAAATCTACGAGCGGACGAGCCAGATCGCGCTGCGAAAGCTGGAAAGCGACCACAATTATAAGTTCATCCGCGACACGTATCTCTTTCAGGACCTGAGTCCGGAAGCGCTGCACTTTGTCCTGTCGCGGCTCATCGAGCGCCGTTACACCAGCGACGAGCTGATCTTCAAGCAGGATAATCCGAGCGTCTGTCTGTTCATCGTCAAACGCGGCGGCGTCGAGGTCTACTTCAGCCGCGGCGATGATGACAAGATCATTGTCCAGACGGTTGCCGCCTGTGAGCTATTCGGCGAGATCAGTGTCATCTCGTCCACCTACCGCACGGCGACGGCCAAGGCGCTCGAGAACGACACGGTTCTTCTGACTTTGTCGAGTTTCGATCTCGATGAATTAAGCCAAGTGTACCCGCAAGACGGCTTGAAGGTCCTCAGGGGCATCACGGACACCATCATTTCATACCTCGATAATACGACGAAGAAACTACGCTTGGCAACAATAGACGTGCAAACCTTGACGGATAAGCTGGCGGATTATGAAAGAGGATAAGTTCTATCGCAACTTCACGATCGTCCTCCTGACGATTGCCGCGGTTTACATTATATACAGGGCGTGGAATCTGGCGACGCCGGTGCTGACGGGGCTGCTGGTTGCGTATCTGCTGTATCCGTTCATGCGCATCGGCCGCAGTTTCGGCATACCCAAAGGCATCTCCATATTGTGTATCCTTGTGGCCTTTGCCGGCGGGACCACTCTGCTTGTCGATTCCATGGTCCCGGCGATCAAAAAGGAAGTGAGCGCGTTTACATCGCCGGAAGAAGCTACCGAAGCTACCGAGAAGGTCCAGTCCCGGCTCATGGAGATCAGCGTCGATCTTGTCAACAAAGTGAAGAGACTCGGGCTCATTGATCGGGAAGACAAATGGGGCGACGCGGCTATCGAGGAGAAAATAACGTCGACCATCCGCAGATTTATTAAGGGCGAGATTGTTTCTGGACTGCTCGATTTTTCAAAGAAGGTTCCCAAGTTCGCCGCCAACGTCGGCCAGTTCCTGATGATCTTTTTATTCGTCCTCATCTTTGCATTGCTGGACGGGGATAAATTTCAGAAGTGGCTTATTCAAATGATGCCTAATTCCTATTTTGAACCGGGGGTATTCATTTTGAGAAAGACGCTGGACCTCTGGGGCTATTACCTGCGCGGCCTGGTGATCGAGAATTTAATCATGGGTGTGGTGTCGTTCATTTTGCTTGTGATTGTCAGTATGGTCTCGTCTCTAACCATCACTCTGGCCCTGTCCATTGCCCTCATCATCGCCGTTACCAATGTCATTCGCATCATCGGTCCGATCATTGGCGCGCTGATCGGCGTCTTTCTGGTTTTGACCCAGAGCACCGACCT